>CAJCIC010000117.1 GCA_903970185.1 Gammaproteobacteria bacterium | reverse complement strand
TTGCCGGTGCCAGGCTCGCCCTTGATCAATAGCGGGCGCGTGAGGGTCAACGCGGCGTTCACCGCGAGCTTCAAATCCGGGGTCGCGACGTAGGTGTCGGTGCCTTCAAAACGCATGATCAAGGGGTCCGTGCGGGCAAAGGTTTGAGTATACGGGAGGAGTTTGCCTGACGATGGCGGGGCAAACTCCGGCTCAAAGGCGCCAACTTCATGCGCTATGGGCCTCATCGGGCCGACAGGTGTTGGACGCATTTGCGGTGCGTGCGTTAAAATGCGCTCGCACTGGATGCCTTGGCCTGACTTGGGCGCCGCCGGCCGCTTGGCTCACCTCTTTCCCCCGCTATGAAAAAATACGCAATCAGTCTTGGCCTGGCCTTGGCCCTTAGCGCAGGCGCAAGTACCCAGGCGAATGCCCAGGCCGCAACCGCCGTGGTGGGCGATGCCAAGGCGGCCCACGACAAGATTGCGATGTGCGTTGGCTGCCATGGCATTGCCGACTACAAGGCCAGTTTCCCGATGGTCTACAGGGTTCCCAAGCTGGGCGGGCAAAACGCCCAGTACATCATCACGGCCTTGCAGGAATACCAAAAGGGCGAACGCAGGCATCCCACCATGGGCGGCATCGCAACCAGCCTGTCGCCGCAGGACATGGCCGATATCGCAGCCTATTATTCGAATCAAAAATGAGCAGAACGCAGAAGTTGCAGATCCTCCCCCGAATTTTTCTTGGCGCTGTCCTTGTCGCCGCCGGCATCGGCGTTGGCCATGCCGCCGATGCCGAGCACGGCAAGGCGCTTGTTGCCGCTGCACAGCCGCCTTGTGCCACCTGCCACGGCGCCGATTTCAAGACGCCGATCGATCCGAGCTATCCGAAGCTCGCCGGCCAGTACGCCGATTATCTGGCGCACGCGCTGACCGCCTATCGCGATGCCAGCAACCCGATGATGGGAAGAAATAACGCAGTCATGGCCGCCCAGGCCGCCCACTTGAGCGACAAGGACATCGCCGACATCGCGGCGTATCTGGCAAGCCTGCCAGGGCCCCTGGTCCAGGAAAAGTAGCCTCTAGCCCGCGGCGCGCTTGACGCACTCGAGATACGCCGCGCCATCGGGTTCCTGGTTTTGTCGCTGCGCATTCCACAGGACTTCGCCCAGGCACTCCATGATGGTGTGCTGGGCTTCATGCACCGAACCCAGTCGTGCTGCGAGGCGTTCAGCAGCGGCACGAATCCCCGGGGGCTGGTCAATCGATACCTGCTCGCTAATCGAGAGGTGCATGGACAGATGCAAGAAGGGATTGGCCTCGCCGCCAGCGACGTCGTTTTCGGTCTTTACGGGCGCTGCAAGCAGCGCGTGGTATTCCGGATGTTCGCGCACCCACTCGCCAGCCAGCGTCTCGAGCGCCGTGGCCGGCTTTGCATCACGCGCTTTTTGCCACGCCGTGGCAAAAAATTCGCGCACGTCGGCGCGGCTTGGGTTAAACGGATTCACTCAGCGATGCCTTTTTTCGCTGTCATGACCTTGTCCTTGAAGTGGCACACGTCGACCTCGACGCAGCGCCAGCATTCGGGCAACTTCGCCTTGCAGGTGTAGCGGCCATGAAGGATCAGCCAATGGTGGCAGTCGGCCAGAAATTCCGGCGGCGTTAGCGCAAGCAGGGCTTCTTCGACCGCGGCGACGTCGCGACCCGGGGCAAGCCCGGTTCGGTTGGCAACGCGAAACACATGCGTGTCAACGGCAATGGTCGGATCGCCAAACACCGTATTGAGGATGACATTGGCGGTCTTGCGGCCGACCCCTGGCAGGGCTTCGAGTGCCTCGCGCGATGTCGGTACCTGGCCGTCGTGCTCATCGAGCAGGATCTGCGAGGTCGCGACGACGTTTTTCGCCTTGGTCCGGAAAAGACCGATGCTGCGAATGAACGACTCGACACCCTCGACGCCCAATTCCAGCATGGCCTTGGGCGTCGATGCACGGCGAAAGAGGTGGCGCGTGGCCTTGTTGACCGAGACGTCGGTGGCTTGTGCCGAGAGCATGACGGCGATCAGCATCTCAAACGGCGAGGTGTACTCGAGTTCGCTTTCGGGTCGAGGCGTCTTCGCCCGCAAGCGCTCAAAAAAAACCTGGCGCTCGTTGGCGTTCATGGCATCGAGTTCAGTCATCCTCAGTCGCGCTCGCGCGTGTCGCCGTTTGTGCTGCCTCTTGTGCCGCCTCTTGCGCCGCTTCAGCCGCCGCACGCCGTTGGCGTGCGCGGGCACGAAGCGCCATGAGCGTCGTTCGGCGGCGCAGGACATCCTCGCCGCCGGCCTCGTGCGCTTGGCTCAGTCGTGCCGCGTGCTTGGCGGCGATGAGGCCGTCAATGCGAACTTTCCTTGTGCCGCGCGCATCGTGTCGCGCGCGCGCTCGAGCCCTGCGTTCGGGTGTCCAGGGGCTTTTGGCGCTTTGCATCGAAATGCAATCCATCGGGCACGGCGGCAGGCACAACTCGCAGCCACTGCAGTGATCGGCAATGACGGCGTGCAGGAGGCGGGGAGCGCCTACGATCGCGTCGACCGGGCAGGCGGCGATACAAAGGGTGCAACCGATGCACTGGCTCTCGTCGATGACGGCGACTTCGATCGGCTTGGAAGGGCCGCAAAGGGGATCAAGTGTTGCAAGGCGCGAGCCGGTCAATGCGGCCAGCTTGTGCAAGACGTCAAGACCGCCAGGCGGGCAGCGATTGATCGGGGCCTCGTCAAAGGCGATCGCATGGGCGTAGGGGGCGCAGCCGGAATAGCCGCACTTGGTGCACTGCGTCTGCGGCAAGACATCGTCGATCAGCGCAAAAAGCTTTGCGCGTGCACTGGGCGATCGAGAAAGCGGCGTGGGCATGCTCGCCCCCTGCGTCAGGCTTGAGCGCGGATGAAGTCGTGAATGCGCGGATAGATCACTTCGCGCCAGCGGCGACCGCTAAAGATGCCGTAGTGACCACATTGCGGCGCGGTGAAATGCTGCTTGCGCGCTTTGGGAATGCCCTTGCAAAGGGAAATCGCGGCTTCGGTCTGGCCGCTTCCTGAGATATCGTCGAGTTCGCCCTCGATCGTAAACAGCGCCACGGTCTTGATGTCTTCGGGTGCGACGCGCACGCCGCCGATCGTCCAGGTGCCGTTGGGCAGGAGGAATTCCTGAAACACCGTCCTGATGGTGTCAAGGTAGTACTCGGCTGGCATGTCGAGCACGGCGTTGTACTCGTCGTAGAACTTGCGGTGCGCAGTCGTGTCCTCGTCATCGCCTTTGACCAGATTCAGGTAGAAGTCGTAGTGCGATTCCAGATGCCGGTCAGGATTCATGGCAACGAAGCCGGCATGCTGCAAGAAGCCGGGATATACGCGCCTTAGGCAGCCCGGGTAGTTGGCCGGGACCTGGTAGATCACGGTGTTCTCAAACCAGGAATAGGGCTTGTGGGTGGCGAGGTTGTTGACCTGCGTCGGACTCTTTCGTGCATCGATGGGCCCACCCATCATGGTCATCGACAGCGGCAGGGCCGGATCCTTTGCGCTCGCCATGAGTGACACGGCCGCGAGCACCGGCACCGTTGGCTGGCACACCGAAATGCAATGCACGCCGGGCGCCAAGAGCCGGATGAACTGCTGGATATAGGCGACATAGTCGTCAAGGTGGAATGGACCGGCTGCAAGCGGCACCATGCGGGCGTCGCGCCAGTCGGTGATATAGACGTCGTGTTCCCGAATCAGCTGACGCACGGTGTCGCGCAAAAGCGTCGAATGGTGGCCTGACAAGGGCGCGACAAGCAGCACGACGGGATCTGGCGCGCGGCGCTTTTTGATCGCGCGACTGAAGTGCAAAAGGCGACAGAACGGCAGATCGAGGGTGACTTCCTCGGTGACGGCGACGACTTCGCCTGCGACCTCGGTCGAAGCAATGCCGAATTCGGGTTTTTCGTACTCCTTGCCCAGGCGGAAGAACAACTCGTAGCCGGCTGCAAGGCGGCTGGCAAAAGGCATGTAGGACAGTGGATTGAGCGGATCAGACAGCGCTCGCGCGTTTGCCGCAGCAAAGCTCGTCATCGGGTTTAGGAACGCGCGCTGCAACTCGTGCAGTTGGTAGAGCATGATGGTCGACCTTTCGGGGTGGCGCGATTATGACTTTTTTTGCCGCCTGTTGCGCAGCACCATAGCGTCATTTTGCGGGCCAGTACATCTGTACATGGGGCAAAAACCGTGCATTACCAGTAATTCTCGACTGCCAGGGTGCCTGGCTGACCCCGGCGCGAAGCTGCAAAGCCCTTTGCGCTCAATGCCTTACGCATGGTCGTGACCATCTGGGGATTGCCGCAGAGCAAGACTCTGGCAAGTTCTGGCACAAGCTTCAATTGGGCTTTGCCCTCAAGCTCGCCCGAATCAAGCAACGTCGGGATGCGGCCGCTCAAGGCGAAGTCGGTCGCCTCGCGCGTCACCACAGGCACGTAATGAAACCTGGCCAGGCGGGCATCCGAAGAGAAGCGCTGGGCGATCTGGCGCATCTCGGCGGCATACGCCAGTTCGCGCGCGTAGCGCACGCTATGGACGACCACAAGGTGGCGAAAGCGGCTCCAGTGTTCCTTTTCCGCGAGCATCGAGACGAACGGCGCCAAGCCGGTACCGGTCGCAATCATCCACAAGGATTCGCCATCATCGAATCGGTCGGTGGTGAGAAAACCGTAGGGGTCCTTCTCGACTAAGATTTCGCTTCCTTCCGCGCGCGCGGAAAGCGCGCGCGTGAACTGTCCTGTGGGCACCAGGACAGAGCAAAACTCGAGGTAGTCAGCGCTGGTTGCCGAGACGATCGAATACGGACGCCAGACCATCTCTTCGATGCCGTTTTCGCTCGCCAGTGCGAGGCCGAGCCTTGCGAATTGACCGGCTGCAAACTTGAAGGCCGGATCGCGCGTGGTGCGAAAGGAAAACAGGTTGGGTGCCCAGAACTTCACCCAGGTCAGCGATTCGCGCGTGGCCTTGTCGGCTTCAATCATGACGACGGCTGTTGCCTGCAACCCAGACCGAGGCCGCTCTAGCGCATGAACCGGGCGTGATCAACGTTCCAGATACTTGAGCTTGTCGGGAACGTCTTTCCAGTCGTCAGCATCCTTGAAATGCGGCTTCATGCGCGTGATGCTTGGCCATTGCTTGGCGAGATCGACGTTGATCTGGATGAACGCGCGCTGGTCCAGGGGAACATCCTCCTCGGCATAGATCGCGTTGACGGGACACTCAGGGATGCAGACAGCGCAGTCGATACACTCGTCGGGATCGATCGTGAGAAAATTGGGCCCCTCGCGAAAGCAGTCGACCGGGCAGACGTCGACGCAGTCGGTATAGCGGCACTTGATGCAAGATTCGGTGACGACGTGCGTCATGAATGCTCCGTTGAAACCACAACAAAAGAAGTCGTGTATTTTACCCCAGTGCTGCGGCTGCCGTTTGCAGGCCGGGGCTATTTTTGGCGTTCGCCCCCCTAAGCCGGCCCTGGCCAGCCCAAATCATGATCATTACTTCGCTGCTTGACACGGATCTCTATAAATTCACCATGATGCAGGTCGTTTTGCATCACTTTCCGGCAGCGCAGGTCGAGTACCGCTTCAAGTGCCGCACCCCGGGCATTGACCTGACGCCTTGCATCGACGAAATCCGCGAGGAAATCCAGGCGCTGTGCAGTTTGCGCTTTCGCGAGAGGGAGCTTTCTTACCTGCGCGGGATGCGCTTCATCAAGAGCGACTTCGTCGATTTTCTGGGCATTTTCCAGATGAACGAGAAGTACATCTCGGTGACCCCCGCAGAGGCCGATAACGGTGAAATCGACATCACCGTGAAGGGGCCGTGGCTGCACACCATTCTGTTTGAGATTCCGGTTTTGGCGGTGGTCAACGAAATCTACTTTCGCAAGACCCAGCCGATTGCCAATTATACCGAGGGCCGCCAGCGCCTGAACGAGAAGATCGCCCTGATCGGCGGGGTGGTTGGCCTGACGGATTGCAAGATCGCCGATTACGGCACGCGGCGCCGCTTTTCGCGCGTCTGGCACGAAGAAGTCATCGGTACCTTGCGCGAGCGCCTGGGAGCGCAGTTTGCCGGTACCAGCAACGTCAATCTCGCCATGCGCTATAACCTGATCCCGCTTGGCACCATGGCCCACGAATATCTGCAGGCCTGCCAGGCGCTCGGGCCGCGACTGCGCGATTCACAGACGTTCGGCTTTGAAGTGTGGGCCAAGGAATACCGCGGCGATCTTGGCATTGCGCTTTCCGATGTCTACGGCTTTGATGCTTTCCTGCGTGATTTCGACATGTATTTCTGCAAGCTTTTCGATGGCGTCAGGCACGATTCCGGCGACCCGTTTGCCTGGGGCGAGCGCATGATCGGCCATTACGCCAAGAATCGCGTCGATCCGCAGACCAAGACGCTGATTTTTTCCGATGGACTCGATTTCACGCGCGTCGTCGAGCTCTACCAGCGCTTTCACGACCGTGTGCGGCTGGCGTTCGGTGTCGGCACCAACCTGACCAATGACCTTGGCTATGTGCCGCTTCAGATCGTGATCAAGATGGTCCGCTGTAACGGCCAACCGGTCGCCAAGCTCTCCGACACGCCGGCAAAGAACATGTGCGACGACACCGCTTACCTGGCCTACCTGCGCCAGGTTTTTGAAATTCCGCCTGCGCTGCCGGCATGACCGCGGCACACCCTGCAAAAGCGCGGGTGGTGGTTACGCGTGCGCTCTTTCCAAGCCACATCCAGCGGCTGGCCGAGCATTTCGAGGTCAAGGACAACCAGGCCGATCGCGCCCTTGACCGAGAGGCGCTGGCCCGACTGCTCGAGCATGCCGAGGGTGCCATCATCACCGGCGGCGATCGCATCGACGCCGATTCGCTGTCCTTGGCTTCGCACCTGCGCGTCATCGCGTCGGTGTCGGTGGGCTATAACCACATCGATGTGCCGGCTTGCCACGCGCGCGGCATCGTCGTCACCAATACGCCCGATGTGCTCACCGAGACCACCGCCGATTTCGGCTTTGCGCTGATGATGGCCGCAGCGCGCCGCATTTGCGAGGGCGAGCGCTGGATGCGCGAGGGACACTGGCAGCGCTGGGAACTCGACCAGATGGCCGGTGCCGATATCCACCACACGACCCTTGGCATTCTTGGCATGGGGCGCATCGGCCAGGGCATTGCCAGGCGCGCGCGCGGCTTTGACATGAAGGTGATCTATCACAACCGTCGAGCGCAAGCGCCAGAGATCGAGCGCGAGCTCAATGCCGCCTGGGTCAGCTTTGACGATCTTTTCAGGCGCAGCGACCACCTCGTCGTGGTGCTGCCCTATACGCCAGAAGCGCACCACCTGATCGGTGCGCGCGAACTGGCGCTCATGAAGACGACCGCAACGCTGACCAACATTGCCCGTGGCGGCATCATCGATGAGCCCGCGCTGGTTGCCGCACTGGCCTCAGGCCAGCTTGCCGCAGCGGGCCTTGACGTCTACGAAGGCGAGCCCAAAGTCCTGCCCGAACTGCTTGCGCTCAAGTCGGTGGCCTTGACGCCGCATATCGCAAGCGCAAGCCGGCCAACGCGGGATGCCATGGCCAATCTTGCCATCGACAACGTGATCGCCGTTCTCTCTGGCAAGCCGGCCTTAACGCCGCTCGAGCCAGACTAGGCGCCCTTCAGTTCTTCGATGAGCGCGATGTACTGCTCAATGGCCGCATCGCTCTTGCATCCGCCAAGGGCATGCCAGGCATCCCATTTGGCACGGGCCACAAAATCCGTCATGTCAGGCCGCTGCCCCTTGGCGTCGCCCTCGCTGGCCTGCTTGTAGAGCGCATAGAGCTTGAGCAGCGTCGCCGAGTCCGGGCGGCTTGGCAGGGACCTGGACTCTCGTACTGCGGCATCGAATCGAGCGGTGGTCGTCATGGATTGGCGGCGGTGGTTGAGTTCGAAGCATGACGATAAGGTGATTGCATCTGCGCGTCGATATCGACGTAGCGCCACCAGTCGGCAATGAGGGGATCGTAACGGTAACCCAGGACCCAGGGGTAGTGCAGGTAGATGCGAATGGCGTTGAGCGCGTATTTTTCGGGCAGATAGGCGTTCAGAAGCGCGACCATTTGCGCGATGACGGCAAGACGCTCGGCGCCGTTCGGAAGCGCTTCGCTTTTCAGGTACAGCGCGTTGTAGGCGGGCAGATCAAATCGGCTCAGGTTGGCTCCGCCCTTGGCCGGACCATAGTCACCTTCGAGCGTCCCGCTTGGATCGAGCGTCTGGGCGGATGAGCCGAGATACCAGATCGTATACGTGCCCGCTTCCATCTTCTTTAGCTGGTCGGGCCAGGCCGCGGTCTGAAACACCGTGCGAATGCCAAGCGCGTCCATCGATTTCTTGATGACCTCGTCGATATTGCGCGTGAGCTGATCAGGCGTTGCCATGATCGGCAGCGTTAGCGGCTGGCCGTCGGGCAGGTCG
>CAJCIC010000116.1 GCA_903970185.1 Gammaproteobacteria bacterium | reverse complement strand
TTGGGATGCCCATGCGCGAGGTGCCCTGCTCGGCATCACGCGCGGCACCAACCGGGCACATATCGCGCGTGCGGCCCTGGAGGCGATCGCGCTGCAGTCTGCGGAACTGCTCGAGGCGATGAGAAACGACAGCGACCTTGCGGTTACCGAATTGCGCGTCGACGGCGGTGCCGCGGCCAACGACTTGCTGATGCAAATGCAGGCGGACCTGCTGCAGGTGCCGGTCGTGCGTCCGGCGGTTGGCGAGACCACCGCCCAGGGCGCGGCAGATCTGGCCCTGCTTGGAGCACAGGTCTTTCAAAAGAGCGAGGACTTGCGCTTGGCGCGCGCAAAAAACGCGGCCGAGACGACCTTCTATCCGCAGGCGACACCGGCGTGGGCAGAAGAGCGCATGAGCAGCTGGCGCGCTGCGATCGGACGCGTTCTGACCCGCCAACGCTAACCGGGCCGCAACGAGCCCATGAAATTCAACCACCTGATCGAAATCAACGACCCGCTCAATCCGCTGATCGAGCCGCTCACGCGCGACCAGGTGTGGCGCGGACTGCTCTTGCGGGCCGAGGATCCGAAGCCCTTCGTGCTCGGCCTTGACGATTGCCATGTCATCGAACGCGACGAGACAGGCATGTCGCGCAGACTGGTGTTTGGCGAGTTGACCGTGCACGACCGCGTCACCTATGACCTCGGCAGGAGCGTGCGCTACGACACCGCAGCGCAGGATGGCATGCCTGCCGCCCAGCTTGTGATTACCATTGAAGAGCCACAGCCCGGTGCACTTTTCGTGCGCTTCGAATACGACAGCGGCACGCAAGCCGACAGCCCCGATGGCATGGGCCAGCTCTATGAGGACCTGCGCAAGCAGGCCTACGAGGAAGCCGACATCGACACGATTCGCAAGATCCGCGAAATGGCGGCACTGGGCCAGCTCGGGGGCGCCCCCAACTAGCTGTTGCGCTCGGCAAAAAAATCGCTGCGGATCAGATCGATGCGATCGGTGCAAAGCGCATCGACGCCAAACGCCTTGAGTTCGCGGGCGCGCTTGAGGCTGTTCACGGTGTAGCAGAAAACGCCAACCTCTCGCGACCGGGCTGCCTCCATCAGGGGCGCATCGACCAGTTCGTGATTGCAATGAAGCGCAACGCATTCCAGTTCGTGAAGCCGCGCGCCCCATCCTGCCTTGAGGCGATGCAGCAGGTAGCCGCGCGGAACATCGGGCGCAACCACACGCGCGGCGCCTAGCGCGACGGCACTGAACGACGACAAGAGGATGCCCCCCCGGCCACCGGCAAGGGTCTTCAGGAAATCGCGCGCCGCGGCAGCCACGACTTCACCGGTGCGCTTGTCCCGGCCCGGCGCGGGCTTGATTTCGATGTTCATGAAGACGCCTTGTGCCCTGCAGTAGGCCAGTGCATCGGCAAGCGTTGGAATCGTCTCGCCTTCAAAAGCCGCGTCGAACCACGCCCCGGCATCGAGTTTGACAAGCGCACTTGCTGGCAAGAGGGCGATATTGCCGCGCCCGGCAACGGTACGACCAAAGCTCGCATCGTGCATCAATACCGGGACGTCGTCGGCACTGAGCATGACGTCGAATTCGACCGCGTTGTGCCCGTGGGCAACGCCGGCGGCAAGACCTGCCATGGTGTTCTCGGGCGCGAGCACGCCGCCACCGCGGTGCGCGAAGATGCGCGGGAAAGGCCAAGCCATCGTCAGGAGGTGGTCTTCGACTTGGCTTTCGGTGCGACGTGCTTTGCCGGCGGCGCCACAGGCGGCGGCGACGCGAGGCGCATGGCCAGGTTTCCTTCGCGCACGGCGTCGTCCAAGGCCTGCTTGGGTGCCTTGCTGCCGTTCCAGACCTGCTCGAGTTCGTGATCGCCAATGGCCCGAACCTTGGCGAATTCGGGCAGGCGCTCGCCACGCACGGACGGCCCGCCCACGGTGGTCACCTCGCGCATGACATCAGCAAATCCCTGCACCTTGGCGTAGCCGTTGGACTTGACCGAGGCATCAAGGGCAGCGCTGGTCAGCGGCAGCGAACCTGTCTTTTGCGTCCACTCGGCAGCGGCGACGGGCGTTGAAAGATACGCGAGGAAGATGGCCATGGCCTTGTAGGCCTCGGGCTTTTTGCCCTCGAGCGCAACCAGCGCCGAGCCATTGACGAGCGTGTTAAGCGGCGATCGCGCGCCTTCCTCGTAGAACGGCATGGGCGCGACACCCATGCTGAATTTGGCGGTCTTGATGAAATCGCCAAGGGCATCACTGCCGGTCGTGAGCGTTGCGCAATCGCCTGCAGCGAATTTTGCATCGCCCTCGCGTTCGGGACCGTAGTAGTGAAACAGCTGCGACACCACCCAGCTCTCGAGGAGCGCGGTATGTCGCACGTGCAGCAAGTCGTTGTAGGTCAATTCCGCGCCACCGCCCGAAAGCCCGTTGTTCTTGGTTGCGAACGTCTCGCCGTGCAAGGTCGACAGGTTTTCGATGTGGATCCACGATTGTTCGCTGGTCGTATACGGACAGGCGACGCCGCGCCCGTTATCCTGCAGCGCGATCAGCTGCTTTTGCAGGTCGCGCCAGGTCTTGGGCGGTGCATCGGGATCAAGGCCGGCCTTGATGTAGGCATCGCGGTTCCAGACGAACACCGGCACGCTTGCCTGATAGGGAAAGCCCAGCAGCCGGCCATGCGCATCGCGCATGAAGGCCACGGATGCCGGCAGGAAAAAATTGAAATCGGCAGAGTGATCGAGCGCCAGCACTTCGTACATCGGCTTGACGATGCCCGTCGACTGGAAGAGCGATTCGCTTTCCTCGTCGTCGACTTCAACCAGATCGGGCTCGGTCCGTGTCTTTAACGCAGCGAGTGCCGCTGCAAGGGTGGCTGCGCCGTTGCCCTTGTAGGTGAGCGTCACGTGCACCGCGCTTTGCTGGGCATTGAAGCGCTCGACCAGCTCGCCGAAGGTGTCAGCCGAGGCCCCGGTCATGGCGTGCCACACCTCGATGTCGGTGGTCGCGCAGGCAGAAGTGCTAAAAACCGCGCCGATCAGTGTCGCCACGGCGCCCCAGACAAGACCCGCTCTTCGCATTTGGGTATCCTTGAAAAAAGATTGCCCGATTATAAGGCGGCCCAACACCGACCCTGGTCCATTGATGAAAGATTCCTTGCCCAATGAAGGCGCACTTCAAGGTATCCGTGTCCTTGATCTGACGAGAGTTCTGGCCGGGCCCTGGTGCACCCAGCTGCTAGGCGACATGGGCGCCGAGGTCATCAAGGTCGAGCGGCCGCTCGAAGGCGATGACACGCGCGCCTGGGGACCGCCGTTCCTGAAGGACGGGCAGGGTCACGATTCGCGCGAGGCAGCCTATTATCTGAGCGCCAATCGCAACAAGAAATCGGTGACCATCGACATCGCATCTGCGCGCGGTCAGGCAACCGTGCGCAAGCTCGCGTCTGAATGCGATGTGGTCGTCGAGAATTTCAAGGTCGGCCAGCTCGAGCGCTACGGCCTTGACTATCCGTCACTTAAGCGCGTGCGCGAGGATCTGATCTTCTGCTCGATCACGGGCTTTGGCCAGACCGGGCCCTGGGCCCAGCGCGCCGGCTACGACTTCATCATCCAGGGCCTGGGCGGTTTCATGTCGGTGACTGGCGAGCGCGACGATCTGCCAGGCGGCGGCCCGCAAAAGGCTGGTGTCGCAATCAGCGATCTTTTTACCGGCATGTACGCAGCCAACGCGATTCTCGCTGCAATCGTCTATCGCCAGCGCACCGGCCTTGGCCAGATGATCGACATGGCGCTGCTTGACGTCATGGTCGCGACCATGGCCAACATCAATTCGAACTATCTGGTTTCAGGCCAGGTCCCCCAGCGCGCCGGCAATGCACACGGCAACATCGTGCCCTACCAGACCTTCGCCTGCGCCGACGGCCACATCATCCTCGCCGTTGGCAACGACGGCCAGTTCCAGCGCTTTTGCGCAGCTGCAGGCTGCACCGAGCTCGCCCGCGACGAGCGCTTCGCAACCAATCCCATGCGTGTGCGCAACCGCCTGATCCTCGTCCCGGTTCTCGAGCAGGTGCTCATCAAGCGCAGCCGCGCCGAATGGATCGCGCTGCTTGAAGCGGCAACCGTGCCTTGCGGGCCGATCAATTCGATCAGCGAAGTCTTCGACAATCCCCAGGTCAAGGCGCGCGAGATGGCCATCACGATGAGCCATCCTGTCACTGCGGGCCTGAAACTTGTCGCCAATCCGATTCGCATGAGCAAGACGCCACCGACCTATCGCCTTGCGCCGCCGATGCTTGGGCAGCACCAGGACGAAATCCTGGGCGATGACGCCGCCAAGCCCTGATCCCCTCTGTCGTCCTGTTACTCGGCACCGAGCTTAGAAGCGTCGAAGTTGCCATTGACGCGCGAGGTCAGCACATGATCGCGCCATGCGCCACCCACGAACAGATAGTCCGGGGCGACGCCTTCGCGCACGAAAAAAAGACGGGCAAGCAGCCTCGCACTGCGCTGATTCTCTTCGAGATGATTGGCCTGGATGCGATGCAGGCGATGCCGCTCGAACATGAAAGCGATGGCACTTTGCAGCGCTTCGAACATGAGCCCCTGGCCCTCGCTGGCGGCATCGATTTGATAGCCGAGCATGCAGCTCTGAAAACCGCCGCGCATGATCTGCGAGAAACCGATGCGTCCGATGATCTGCCCGGGATCGTCGCGCAGGAACATGTGCAGGCGCAAGGCGCGATCTGCGTTCCAGTCGTCGATCGCCCGGCGCAGGTTGCCTTCCCAGTAAGCCGGGGTAAAACGGGTCGGCGGCCCTGGGGGATCCCACGGCTCGAAGTGCTCGCGGTTGCGGCGCATGAAGTCTGCGACCATCGACGCATCCTCAAGTCTTGCCGCAACCAGCGTTAGCCGCTCGGTTTCGAGCGCAAGCAAGCGTCCCGCCTCAGACAATTTTCGCGACCTCGTCAAACTCGAAGCGCGGGCTGCGGCCAAACACCTTGCTCGGGTCACCATGGCCGAGGTTGACGAGGAAGTTGGTCACATACGAGGTGCCCGCAAAAAACGCCTCGTCGACCTTCGCGGCATCAAACCCCGACATCGGTCCGCAGTCGAGTCCTAACGCACGTGCGGCGAGAATCAGGTAGGCGCCCTCAAGCGACGCGTTGCGAAACGCGGTTGCCTTGATCATTTCCGTATTGCCGACGAACCAGCTCTTGGCGTCAGCGTGCGGAAATAGCTTCGGCAGGTGCTGGTAGAACTCCATGTCATTGGCAATGATCACCGTCACCGGCGCTGCCATGGTCTTTTGCAGGTTGTTGGCCGACAGTGCCGGCTTGAGCTTTTCCTTGCCCTCCGCACTCTTCACGAAAACAAAGCGCGCCGGACTGCAGTTGGCCGAGGTCGGGCCCATCTTGACCAGGTCGTAGAGCGCGTGCAGCGTGCTGTCGTCGACTCCCTCCGAGGTCCAGCCATTTTGCGTTCGCGCGGTACGGAAGAGCTGGTCCAGGGCTGCATCATCGAGGGCTCGGGTCATGGCACACACTCCTTAACAAAAAGCAGTATGGTACGGCCTTCGACTGCCGCGCGTATTGCACGGCGCGCCAGAGAACGCTTTCATGCCGATGAACTTCGACTGGAACAACCCCTATCCGACGATCCGCACGCCGGTCTTCGCGAGAAACGTGGTCGCGACTTCACATCCGCTGGCGGCACAGGCGGGCTTGCGCATGATGCTCAAGGGTGGCAACGCGGTTGATGCGGCGATCGCTGCGGCCGCTGCCATCACCATTGTCGAGCCGGTCTCAAACGGCCTTGGCAGCGACAACTTCGCCCTCGTCTGGGACGACGGCGTGCTGCACGGGCTCAATTCCTCGGGAACCGCGCCCGCCGCATGGAGCGTCGACTATTTTCAAAAGAAATACGGCGGCGTGTTTCCGCAGCGCGGCTGGGATACGGTGACCGTGCCAGGTGCTATCGCCGGCTGGGTCGCGCTGTCGGAGAAATTCGGCCGCCTGCCCTTTGCCGACCTGTTTGAGCCCGCCATCGAGCTTGCAGAACGCGGACACGCGGTAGCCGCAATCGTCGCCACCAAATGGCAGGCGCAAGTCGAGCAGCTGTCGGCTTTGCCGGGCTTTGCCGCGGCCTTCATGCCGTTTGGCCGGGCGCCCGCGATCGGCGAGAAATTCGTTTTCAAGGATGCCGGCAAGACGCTCAGGGCGATCGCAGAAAGTCACGGCCAATCGTTCTACCAGGGTGAGATTGCGGCCACGCTGGCCGCACACAGCAAAGCCTCTGGCGGCAGCATGACGACCTCCGATCTCGCCGGATTTTCGAGCCAGTGGGTCGAGCCGATCAGGAAAGACTACGCCGGCTATACGGTCCACGAAATCCCGCCCAATGGCCAGGGCATTGCCGCCCTGATGGCGCTTGGCATCGTCGAGCACCTCGGTCTTTCGCATCACGCCAGTGATTCGGTCGAATCGATGCACCTGCAGATCGAGGCCATGAAGCTGGCGTTTGCCGACGTCTACCGCTGGGTCGCCGATCCGCGCCACATGACCGACGTCACCGCGCTCGATCTGCTTGATGAGGGCTACCTGAGGGAACGCGCGCGCCTTGTCGATGCGCACAAGGCCCAGGAATTTTCACACCGGAAAGCGCCCGGGGGCGGCACCATCTATCTCTCGGCCGCCGACGAAAACGGCATGATGATCAGCCTCATCCAGTCGAACTACATGGGCTTTGGTTCTGGCGTGGTCGTACCCGGCACCGGCATCTCGCTACAAAACCGCGGCTACTGTTTCTCGCTTGACGCCTCGCACCCCAACGTCGTTGCACCAGGCAAGCGCCCGTTTCACACCATCATCCCGGCGTTTCTGACCCGAAACGGCAAAGCCGCCATGAGTTTTGGCGTCATGGGCGGCAACATGCAGCCTCAGGGCCATCTGCAGACCCTGGTGCGCATGCTGACCTACCAGCAGCAGCCGCAAGCGGCATGCGATGCACCGCGCTTTAAGGTCAATGCCGGCATGTCGGTTGACTGCGAATCGACGATGGCAGCTGCAACCGTCGAAGGCTTGCAGCGCCTTGGTCACCGCATCGAGAGCATCCGCGACAGCTACATGGACTTCGGCTCGGGCCAGTTCATCTGGAAACTTTCAGACGACGCCGACCACGGCTATGTCGCTGCAAGCGATGCGCGCCGCGATGGACACGCCGTCGGCTTCTAGTCAGTCGCAGCTAAGGCGCACACGCCGCCAGCGCCACAGCCTCGAGCACGTCGCCGTTCTCGGTATCCTGGGCGAAGGCAACGAAGCCCAGGTTCTCCGGTTTTGAGCCGGCAGGCAAGCGACCCGCAAGCGTCACCGTGGCGTGGCCGTTCTCGGCAGGAGCGGGATCCGACAGCACGCGCGTGGCGAAGTCATGCTTAAGCGTTGCGCCGCTGTTCTCGCCCGCCTTGACGACCGTGGTGACGTTGTTCTCGTAGAGGGCCAAGACGAGCGCAACCTGGCCGTGCTTGCCTTGAACCCGATCAAGGGTGGCGAGCGCCTCGTAGGTGCCGTCAGGATTCTGGTGTTCGCTAATCGTCACGGCAGCAGGTGCCGGCTGCGCCAGCGCATTTTGGGCGAGGCGCAAAACGCTGCCATCGCTCCATTCGCGCACCTCGTGACCGTTGACGAAAACTTCCGGGGTATAGATCACCCGCGTGTGTGCGAGCCCGGAGAGCCAGTTCTGGCGATCGGTGTAGACATGGCTTGAGAAGCGATCGGTCCAGCCGATCGAATTCCAGTAGTCGACATGCAAGGCCAGGGGCACGATGGGCAACTGTTCCGCGGCTTGCCCTGGCAGCTGGCGCAGCCAGCGATCGGCGGGCGGGCAGCTGCTGCATCCTTCCGAGGTGTAGAGCTCGACGAGCGCCACGGCATGCGCCGGACTCTTCGCATGGCAGGCGCCCGCGTCCGGCCCGGCAATGGCGGCTGGCGCAGAAAGCGCGAGGATGATCGGAACGAGAGATTTCATAAGGGCCCCCACAAAATCGTCAGTCGGGCGCAAGGGCTCAACCTTACACGCAAAAAGCCGATGGCAAGCGCTGCCTTGCAGCGCCGCAAGACGCCACCCATGGCCTGGGCGATAATCCGCGCTTTCACTTATCCGAAAGCCCATGAGCATCGACCTTCAGATCGCGCAAGCGGCCGTCTTGAAACCCATCTCCGAAATCGCGGCGCAATTAGGCCTTGCGCCCGAGACGGTCGAGCCCTATGGCCACTTCAAGGCAAAGTTCGATCCCTCGGCGCTGCTTGATTCACCGATCAAGGGCGAGCTGGTTCTCGTCACCGGCATCAGCCCGACGCCCGCAGGCGAAGGCAAGACCACCACCACCATCGGCCTGGGTGACGCCTTGTGCCGTCTTGGCAAGAAAGCCATCGTCTGCCTGCGCGAACCGAGCATGGGCCCGGTCTTCGGGCTCAAAGGAGGTGCAACCGGAGGCGGCCATGCGCAGGTCGTGCCGATGGAAGACATCAACCTGCACTTCACGGGCGACTTCGCCGCAGTCGCGCAGGCGCACAACCTGCTCGCAGCGCTGCTTGACAACCACATCCATCACGGCAACGCCCTTGGCATCGACGCCAGGCGGGTGTCGTTCAAGCGCGTGCTCGACATGAACGATCGCGCCTTGCGCGAGATCACCATCGGTCTTGGCGGCCCGGGCAATGGCTACCCGCGCGCGGATGGCTTTGATATCGTCGTGGCCTCGGAGGTCATGGCCATCTTGTGCCTGGCCACGGACCTTGCCGATCTGCGGGAGCGGCTTGGCCACATCGTGGTCGCAACCACGCGCGAGCGCGTACCGATTACCGCGGCACAGCTCAAGGCGCACGGTGCCATGGCCGCGCTTCTGAAGCACGCCATCCGTCCCAACCTCGTGCAGACGCTCGAGGGCAACCCGGCTTTCATCCACGGTGGCCCGTTTGCCAATATCGCGCACGGATGCAGCTCGGTCATCGCCACGCGCGCAGCGCTCGCCATTGCCGACTTTGTCGTCACCGAGGCTGGCTTTGGCGCCGATCTGGGCGCCGAGAAATTCATCGACATCAAATGCCGCAAGACCGGTCTTGCGCCGGGCGCTGCGGTCATCGTTGCCACCGTCAGGGCGCTCAAGTATCACGGTGGCGTGGCGCTTGCCGAACTTGGCCGCGAGGATGCCGATGCGCTGGCTTTGGGACTTGCCAATCTCGAGCGTCACGTCAGCAACCTGACCGGGCAGTTCGGCCTCGCAACCGTGGTCGCGCTGAACCATTTCACCACCGATCGCGATGAGGAAATCGAGCTGATCAAGAATCGTCTGGCCGCAATCGGTGTCGAAGTCGTGCTGGCCAAGCACTGGGCCGAAGGCAGCGCAGGGGCCCTCGAACTTGCCCGTGCCGTGATGGCACTCATCGGTCGGCCGCGCGCGCCGCTCAACTTCCTTTATGCCGACGATGCGCCGCTGCTTGACAAGCTCACGGCGATCGCGACCAGAATCTACGGCGCGAAGGACATCGCCTTGACCGACAAGGTCGCAGCCGAAGTCAAATCGCTCGAAGCTGCGGGCTTCGGAAGGCTGCCGGTATGCGTGGCCAAGACGCCCTACTCGTTTTCAAGCAATCCGACGCTGCGCGGCGCCCCGAGCGGTCACATCCTGACCGTGCGCGATGTGCGCCTTTCAGCCGGCGCGGGCTTTGTGGTTTTCATCTGCGGTGACATCATGACCATGCCGGGTCTGCCAAGCGTTCCTGCTGCAGCGAGCATCGACATCGACGCCAAGGGCAATATCAGCGGACTCTTTTAGGCATCGGAGGCGCCACTGCCTGGCACGTCCATGTTGGCAATCGCCACAGGCTCGAGGTCATCGGCAGGCAGGATGCCAAATACTTGGCCATAGAAATAAAGCTCGGCCTCGACACTGCGGCGGATATTGGCGGCACGACGAAAGCCGTGCTGCTCGCCTTCGAATTCCAGATAAGCGACAGGAACGCCGCGCGCGCGCACCGCCTGGTACATGGCCCGCGATTGCTCGGGGGGCACGACCCGGTCCTCTGCGCCTTGCAGCAGCAGGAGCGGGCTGGTGAAGCCCTCAAGATGATGGATCGGCGAGCGCGCCCGATAGACCTCGACTGCCGCCGGATACGGTCCGATCAGGCGCTCCAGGTAGCGCGATTCGAACTTGTGCGTATCGCGCGCGAGCGCCTCGAGATCGCCAATGCCGTAGTGACTCGCACCCGCGGCAAAAACATCGCGAAAGGCCAGCGCACACAGTGTCGTGAAGCCGCCTGCGCTGCCGCCGCGAATCGCAAGCCTTCTGGCATCGACATCGCCGCGTTGGGCAAGGTAGAGCGCGGCATTGACGCAGTCCTCGACGTCGGCCACGCCCCAGGCGCCGGCGAGTGCCTGGCGATAGGCGCGGCCATAGCCCGTACTGCCGCGATAGTTGACATCGACCACGGCAAATCCGCGACTCGTCCAGTACTGGATGGCAGGATCCAGGCCATCGGACGTCGATGACGTCGGGCCGCCATGGCTTAACACCAGGAGCGGCGCACGCTCGCCCACGGGCCCGACGTAATGCGGGTTGCGAGGCGCATAAAAGAAGCCATGGGCCGTGACACCCCCGCTCGCAAATGAAATCGGCTCGGCGCTCGAGATCTGCTCGGCGGCAAGCGCAATCCTGCTTGCATGCCTTAGCACCGTCAGATGCCCGCCAATCAGGTCGAGACGGACCAGGGCTTGCGACTCCAGCGGTGCGGCGCCGACAAAAAAGGCGTGGTGCTGGTTCACGCGCAACGATGTCATCTCGGTGTAGGGCAGCGGCAGTTCAGTGGCAACGCCCGTCAGAGGATCGATCAACACCAGGCTTGAGCGGCCCTTGCTTTCGCGAATGGCAACCACCTGGCCGGTATCGAGGATGGCGTAGTTGGACGCGCCAAGGAGCCACGGCGCGCGACCGTATTCGGCCGCGTCTTCATGTACGGCAACGCGCTTTTTGTCATGCCAGCGATACAGATTCCAAAATCCGCTGCCATCGGCCACGAACCACAGTTCACCCTTAAGAGAAAAGCGCGGCTCGATGGCCGATTCGTTCGGCCCGCCTGCAATCGCCAGCGGATTTTCCAGGCTGCCGTCGTCGGCCACATCGGCAAGCCACAGCGACGTGCTGTCCCACGGCATGTCGGGATGGTCCCAACTGATAAAGGCACATTGCGCGCCATCGGGCGAGAGCGCGGGCGCAGCATAGAAGTCATGGCCGCGCGCCAGCACGATCTGGTCATGTGGCGCATCGATGGCGACACTGACAATGAAGTTCTCAGGCTCGCGATCGGCGTGATGCTGCTCGGCGATCGCAATCAGGCGCCGGCGCCTCGCATCAACCACGAGGTTGCCAAAGCGGCAGCCGGCCTTCCCGGTGATGGCCTTGGGCGAAGCGCCCGCGTGCTGCACGAAAATCTGCTGGCTGCTGTCATCAACGAAATAGACGCTGCCGCCAGCGACCGCAAACGCGCCGCCGCCATACTCGTGCACGCGGCTGCGCGCGGAGTGGCCTTCTGGCGTGACATCCTCTAGCAGACCGGCCTCGGTCATCTGGCAGACGACGCCGCGACCACCCTCGCCTGGCCTGGCTTCGATCCAGTAGAGCGCATCGCCATCGAGCGCGATGCCGCCAAAGCGGACCGCGTCATCCACCAGAACCTCAGATGAAATGCTCGACCCCCACGACCCGTAGGGAGCAGCAAGCGGGGAGCGCGCGTCCGGATTCATGAATGGTGTCCGAAAATCAGGGAAGGCCGTCAACTCTGGCATGATCAACAACCATGCCGCCCAAGACCAAGGCCTCGCTACAACGCAGAAAGCTCAAGCGCGCGTTCTACGCGCGCGACGCGATCGAAGTCGCGCTCGATCTGCTCGGCAAGGAATTGATCCGGCAGACCGACACCACCGTGCGCATCGGTCGCATCGTCGAAGTCGAAGCATACCTTGGCCCCCACGACCGCGCAGCCCATTCGGCAAAGGGCCGCACGCCACGCACCGAAGTCATGTTCGGCGCGCCCGGGCACGCTTACGTCTACCTGATCTATGGCATGCACAACTGCATGAACGTCGTCACCGGTGCCACGGGCGACGCCAGCGCGGTCCTTTTGCGCGCGCTCGAACCGGTACAAGGCATCGAAGGCCGCACCCAGGGGCCGGGCCTGCTTGCGCGCGCGATGGACATCGACCGACGCTTGAACGGCGCCGACCTGTTAGGAGATGACATCTTCATCGCGCGCAGCGAGACGCAAATCGAGCATGCCATCGTGCGCCGGCCGCGTATCGGCGTGGACTACGCAGGCGTGTGGGCAAAACGACTCCTGCGCTTTTACGTGCGCGGCAATCGCTACGTGTCAAGGCCTTGAGGGGTGCAACAGACCTTTGCCGGCCCAGGCAGGCGGGATGTCAATCAGCTGGCAAGGGTCGCAATCAGGCCGGCAATGCCAAGCCCGAGCGCCGCGATCGCATCGCCTGCAATCAAGCCACCGCCAATCAATGACGCGGTGCTCATATCCTCGGGAAGATCGCCGCCCGTCGCTGCGCCCTCGCCATTGGGCAGGCTATTCATCACGGATGCGACGACACCGCCTCCAGCAAGCCACGCTGACGTCGGCAGATTGACAAAACCGCCAAAGGCAAAGGCATAGGGCGAAGGCAACACGATGGCGTCAAGGACGAAATCGATGCCCGAGCCGGTCTTGCTGCGCCCGGCAAAGCGCTGGTAGCCGGCGCGGCTCTTGATGAAGCGACGCAAGGCCTGGATGATAAATCCCGCGCCAATGCCGATCCAGATCGCCGTGCGCTGATAGGCCTTGTCTTCAGTCAGGCTGCGCAGGATGCCGACGAACTTGTAGGTCATCGCCGCGCTCCACTGCGCTGGCTGCTGTGCTGCCGTCATCACGGTCTGATCAAGTCTGAGGACCGGGTAGGCACTCATGAACAGGCGCACGAACACCATCGCAGCGACGGCACCGACGGCGATGCCCGCGACCTGGTAGCGAAACTGCAGCACGCGATTGGTGCCAAGGCGCCACCCGGTCGAGCGGTCCTGCTGCATGTCGCAGCCGACGCTGCACGCGACAAGCAGAATCGACGCGGCAATCAATCCCACGGTCGGGTCGCGCAGGCCGAGCGCAGCCATCAGGACCACCGAGACGACAAACGCCGACGAGATCGGATTGTTATCGCTGATGCCAAGCGAAATGCCATTGACCATGGCGAAGATGAACACCAGCCCGATGGCAAACAGGATGAATCCGACCGAAGCCCCGAGAAGCTGCGAGCCGACAAGCACGATGCCAAGCGCCCAGAAGGCAATCCACGCGAGAAGCTTGCGCGTGTTGGTTTTTTTCCAGCCGTCATCCAAAGGCGCAGCAGTCGCAGCAACTGCGCCGCGCGCGCGCCTAACGGTTTCAACAAACAGCACGGACAGATCGATCAGCGCGGCACCGAGAATCATGCCCAGCGAAATCAGAAACGAGATCTTGCGAAAGGGATCACCCTGATGGAGCCATCCGATCGAGACGAAATAGGGCGTCAAGGCGTTAAACATCACGCCGGCGACAAGCGACGGAATACCGATGCGCGCGCCAATCACCATGCCGGCACCAAACGTCGAGGTCGAAAGATCAAGAGCGGCGAGTGCCGCAAGCTTGGTGCTGGCGATGCCTCCTGCAAAACCCAGGGCCATGCCGCCGCCGAGCTTTCCGACCGAGCGTCGTAAGAGCGCCGGATCGGTCAACGCGCGCAGGATGTTGGCCACGGCAAGCCCGCTCGGATAGGTCAGCTGCAGCCGGTCAACCAGGATCGGCGTATAGAGCATGCCAACGCCCGCGCCGAACATGCCGATGCAAAGCAGGTAGAGCACGAGCGGAATCACGGGCGGTTGCGGCAGCCCGAGCCAGACCATCGCCTGCACCAGGACGCCCATCGCACTCATGCTTGCCACCGAAGCCGCGGTGGTCTGGATGAAGTTGGCGCCGTGCTTGCCTTCGACGCCGTAACCGAACGTGATCACCGAGCCAAGGATGCCGGCCAACACCTGGCCACCGACAAAAAAGCCCAGCGAGAACGTCATGTAGGACGCCGTCACGCCGCCAAGCGGGCCAAGAATCAGCATGCCAACGCCAGCAAGAAGCGCATGGTATTTCCAGGTCCCGATTTCGGGGAGCCACTTCCAGCGGGCCGTGGTGGGACTCTTGACGACGGCGGCATTCATGGAATTCCTTGGCAGAAACGATAGGCAAAGCCAGCACCAAAACACGGCGACGATACTTGCCAAAGGGCACGAATGCAACCGCGCGGCTCAGGCCCGTTGCGCGCCGCAGTGTGCACATTTGGCACAACCGGCGCGCACTTTTTTGCCGCGCGGCAAAGCCTCGTTTAAAGTGACGCCTTGCCTTGCACCCCCCTGTCACCGCAACGAGGAACGATACGCATGTCCGATCAGGTAACGCTCGCCAAAGGCGCGCTTGGCACCGCCGAATCCGTCGTCATGGGGGTGGCCGGCACGGCACCGGCCTTTTCTGTTGCCGCCACGACGGCAACGCTGGTTGCGGCCGTGGGCTTGCTGTCACCGGCAAGCATTTTCTACTGCGGCCTGATCATGCTTGGCGTCACGCTGTCATTCATGTACCTGAATCGCAAGGACGCAAGCGCAGGCGCCGCCTATGCCTGGGTCGGGCAGGTGTTCACGCCCACCCTCGGCTTTCTTTCCGGCTGGGCACTGCTTGTGGCCTCGGCGGTATTCATGGTCTCAGGAACGCTCCCTGCCGCAACCGCGACGCTGCTTCTGATTGCGCCCGCGTACACCGACAACACGCTTGCCGTCGGCCTCATCGCGATGGTCTGGCTCACGCTCGTTAGCGCCGTGGTGATCAAGGGCATCAAGCCGACCAGCTACACCCAGATTGTCATGACCGGAGGCGAAGTCCTCGTTCTCGTGCTCGTCATCGTGCTGTCCTTCGTGCGCTACGGCAGCCATCCGACGCACCCCTTCAGCTGGAGCTGGTTCTCGCTCACGGCATTCACGCCAGGCACCTTCGCCACCGGCGCCTTGACCTCACTGTTCTTCTTCTGGGGATGGGACGTCACCGCCAATCTCAATGAAGAAACGCGCGATGCGGAACACTCGGCCGGGCGCGCCGCGCTTTGCTCGATGGCCATTGTCATGCTGATTTTCATCGCCTTCGTGTGCGCCACGCTCCTGGTTCTTAGCGACGACGAAATCCAGCAGTCGGTGACGAACATCGTCTTCACGCTCGCCGACCATCTGCTGCCAAGGCCGTGGAGCTACGTCGCCGTGCTGGCCGTGATGCTGAGCTCGATTGGCACGCTTGAGACGTCGATCCTGCAATTCAGCCGCACGCTTTTCGCCCAGGCGCGCGATGGCTCCTTGAACCCGCGCTACGCGCGGCTGCATCGAAGCTGGCAGACGCCCTGGGTCGCAACCATGGTGATTGCCGGTTTTGGCCTTGTGCTGCTGCTGCTCTCGACCGGCTTTCCGAGCGTCACCGACATCATCAAGGACTCGGTCAATTCGATCGGGTTTCTGGTCGCCTTCTACTACAGCCTGACCAGCCTTGCCTGCGCCTGGTATTACCGCAAGGAGGGACTTGCCGGCCCGATCGCATTTCTTCTGATCATCGCCTGGCCGGTTGCAAGTGCCGCGGTACTGATCTTCATTGGCTTGTACAGCCTTCAGACCTTCGACACCGTCACGCTCGTCATCGCAATTGGCGGTCTTCTCATCGGCATCGTGCCGATGCTTTTGAACCGGCGCAGGCAACGCGCTGCCAGGGTGCAGTTCTCCTGAGGTCCTGGCCGCGTTGACACGGCCTTGGCATGCGCTGGCCAAGGCGCCTTGCGGCATCAGCCTGGCGCGGGCTGGTTAGCGCTTGCCTTTCGTAGAAGGTCATCGGACTCGTCATCGATTTCAAGCTCGGCTGCGCGCATCAACTCGTCGAGCTGGGCAATCGACGTCGCGCTCGCAATCGGCGCCGTCACTGCGGGCTGGCGCATCAGCCAGGCCAGTGCCACGCACGCGGCACTTGCACCAAGCTTGGCTGCGATCTCGTCGAGCGCATCGAGGATTCGAAGCCCGCGCGCGTCGAGATATTTGCCAACGCCTTGTCCGCGCGGGCTCTTGGCGAGATCCTTCTGCGAACGGTATTTTCCGGACAGAAAGCCGCTCGCCAGTGAATAGAACGGAATGACACCGATGCGGTTGCTGGTGCACACCTCTGCCAGTTGGTCTTCGAAGGCCGGGCGCTCGACGAGGTTATACAGCGGCTGCAAGGTCTCGTAGCGGGCGAGCTGGTGTTGCTTGCTGACTTCGAGTGCCTGCAAGAGGCGTGGCGCGGAATAGTTGGAGGCGCCGATGACGCGAACCTTGCCGGCCTTGATCAGTTGATCAAAGGCGCCGAGGGATTC
Source organism: Gammaproteobacteria bacterium (assembly GCA_903970185.1). Lineage (GTDB taxonomy): Bacteria > Pseudomonadota > Gammaproteobacteria > Burkholderiales > Burkholderiaceae_D > CAJCIC01. Next base: position 15,586 of record CAJCIC010000116.1, on the reverse strand, counting down.
AAGAAGGGGCGTGTCGGCGTCGTCGGTATGGGCCTGGTAGAGGTCGATGAAGTCGGTCTTAAGGCGCCTAAGCGATGCATCGACGGCAGCCACGATGCGCGCAGCACTCAAACCCTTGTCGGTCTCCGACATGGCCATGCCGACCTTGGTGGCAAGAACGATGTTGTTGCGCCGCCCACCGCCCTGGGAAAGCCACTTGCCGATGATCGTCTCGGATTCGCCGCCGGTATGGCCTGGCACCCACTTCGAATAGACATCCGCCGTATCGATGAGATTGAAACCATGCTCGACGAAGTGATCAAGCAGTGAAAAGGATGTCTTCTCGTCGGCGGTCCAGCCAAAGACGTTGCCGCCGAAGGCAAGCGGCGCAACAGACAGTTCGGAATTTCCCAGTTGCCGGTGATTCATCGCTCACTTTCAGTTTGACGGACCAGATCAAGGCATTCGACCCGACTTTCTGCCGGGAAGTTTCAACCATCGTGCTGCGCTAGAATGCAGGGCCATTCGAACCCACGCCCGCAATGTCAGAAATAACGCCGCACCTTGCGACCATGCAAGAACCCCATGTCGGAGGAAATTTTCTTCGCACCGCCATAGAGCATGATCTCGAGCGCAATGCCGATCGGCAGCGACTCTGGGACGGTGCCCCGGGCACAGGGCTGGTAGCTACGAGCGCGCCCGACCCGGCACGGGTGCGCACGCGCTTTCCGCCTGAACCCAACGGCTATCTGCACATCGGCCATTCGAAATCAATTTACCTCAATTTCAGCATTGCCCGCGATTATGCCGGCGCCTTTCACGTCCGGTTTGACGATACCAACCCGGAAAAGGAAGAACAGGAATTCGTCGATGGCATCATCGACATCGTCAGGTGGCTGGGATGCGACTGGAGGGCGATCTCTTCCGAGCGTGCCGCCGGACATGGCGCTGCCCATCTGTATTTTGCAAGCAACTACTTTGAGCAACTCTACCAGTTCGCGAAATACCTCATCGATATCGGCTATGCCTATGTCGATAGCCAGGATGCCGAGACCATCCGTGCCACGCGCGGCACCCTGACCGAGCCCGGCCAGGACTCGCCCTACCGCAATCGCAGCGTCGCCGAAAACCTGGCGTTGTTTCGGGACATGCGCGCAGGCAAGTATGCCGACGGCGAGCATGTCTTGCGGGCGCGCCTTGACATGGCCGCGCCCAACATCAACATGCGCGATCCCGTGCTCTATCGCATCCGCCACGCCCATCATCACCGCACTGGCGACGCGTGGTGCATCTACCCGCTCTACGACTACACGCATTGCATCTCGGACGCGCTTGAGAACATCACGCAGTCGGTGTGTACGCTCGAGTTCGAGGATCACCGGCCGCTTTATGACTGGGTGCTCGAGCGCATCGTTCCGGTCTTAAGACCGGTGCAGTTCGCTTCCGCCCTGGATCTGCTTGGCCGCCTGCGCGACGACGAAAAAAGCGCACGCGAATTTGCGCTTGCGCTTCGCGAATCGATGGCCAAGCTGCAATCAAGCGAATGCGAGCGGTCGCTGCGCGCGTTCATCGCACCCTGGTCGCAAGAGGCGCCGCCAGATAAGAAACAGGTCGCCGAACTGTTCGAGCGCCTTTTGGCAACGCCGGCGTGGTTTGCGCCCCTGCTCTCAGCGGCGCTCGAGCGCTATCGACCGAATCCATTCGGACTTCCGCACCAGTACGAGTTTGCGCGACTGAACATCACCTACATGATCACCAGCAAGCGGCGCATCCGGCAACTGGTCGAGGAGGGCCACGTCGATGGTTGGGACGATCCGCGCATGCCGACGCTGGTTGGCGTCAGGCGCCGTGGTATCACGCCAGAGAGCCTGCAGCTCTTTTGCGAGCGCCTTGGCGTGTCGCGTTCAGACAGCTGGATCGACTACAGCGTGCTCGAAGCAACGGTACGCGAAGATCTCGATCCCAAGGCGCCGCGCATCACGGCGGTGCTTGATCCGATCGATCTGATTATCGACAACTTTGCGCATGGCGAGATCGAATGGTGCGAAGCACCCGTGCACCCCCACCATGAAGAGCGCGGCACAAGACGCTTTCCGTTTACGCGCACGCTTGCCATCGAGCGCGAAGATTTCATGGAAGCGCCAAGCAAGGGCTACTTCCGGCTCTACCCTGGCAATCGCGTGCGGCTGCGCCACGCCTTCGTCATCGAGTGCACGGGCATGGACAAGGATGCCCAAGGCAGGGTGATCGCCGTTCATGCCAACTATCTGCCTGAGACACGCAGCGGCAGCGCAGGCGCAAACGCCATCAAGGTCAAGGGCAACATCCACTGGGTCAGCCGCGAGCACGCACTTTCCTGCGAAGTACGTCTTTATGATCGCCTTTTCACCGAGGCCGAGCCCGGCGCCGGCGGCCGCGAGTTCCTCGCCGCCCTGAATCCCGACTCGAAAAAGGTCATCACTGCGCTGCTCGAGCCCGATGCCGGCCATATCAAGCCGGGCGACCGCGTGCAGTTCGAGCGTCACGGCTACTTCATCGCCGACGTCATCGACAGCCGGGAAGATGCGCCGGTGTTCAACCGCATCGTGACGCTCAAGGACTCCTGGGAGGCCAGGACCAAGGGCTGAAATCAGTCCAGGCCGAGCATGCGTCCAAGTTCCGCCAGATAGCTTGCGGCCTTGAATTCGATGACATCGAAGGGCGAAGCTGCAAGCAGGCTGTGCACGCTCGTCACCTTCTGCGCATCGGGCTCTCTGCCACTTTCGATTTCCGCTGCCAGTTCCTCGACTTCAGCGCGCAGCCGCACCATCTCGAGATTGCCCGGGTTCAGGGCGAGTGCATCAAGATCGCCCTTTAAGCGCGCAAGAAGCGCACTGATTTCGGCTGGCGACAGACGGCCAGTGGGTCCAGCCACGTCATTTTCGGGCATTGCGGTCTCCATGGAAAAGCTTTCTCGGGCTTGACAAGCCGCACCCCCGGCGGGTGATTTGGGCGGGACGTTCCGGGTACACTTACAGACTCGCTTCCCTCATTTTAGGCGAATCCGATGGACACCCTGGAAATGTCACGCGCGCAAGTGCGCGAGCGCATCAAACAAATTCGTGCGGCGATGACCCGTCACGACCTTTTTGGCTATCTGGTGCCAACAGCGGATCCGCACCTGTCGGAATACCCGCCAAAGCGCTGGGAGTCGCGCGCATGGCTGTCGGGCTTCACCGGATCTGCGGGGACTTTGCTTGTGACGCAGAATTTCGCCGGGCTTTGGGTCGACAGCCGCTACTGGTCGCAGGCCGAGGCCGAAGTGGCCGCAACCGGCATCGAAGTCATGCGCCTTGCATCGGTTGCAGGCCTCGGGTACATCGATTGGCTCAACCGCAACGTCAAGGCCGGCGATCGCTTCGGTGCCGACGCGCAGGTGCTAGGCGTAGCCACCGGGCGCGCACTCGCCGATGCCCTCAAGGCATGTGGCGCGAGCCTTGTCACCGGCATTGATCTGTTTGACGAAATCTGGAGCGACCGGCCCGCGCTGCCCGCAACGCCGATCTCCGAGCACCTTGCGCCCTTTGCGCCGACTTCGCGCAGCGACAAGCTCGCGAGCGTGCGCAAGGCCATGGCCGCGCTCGGTGCCAATGCGCACCTGGTGTCCTCGCTCGATGACATTGCCTGGATCTTCAACCTGCGCGGCTCGGACGTGCAGTACAACCCGGTCTTCGTCGCGCACGCCCTGATCGAGACCGATCGCGCGCGGCTTTTCATCGGCGCCGACAAGGTCGGAAGCGAGCTCGAAGATGCGCTCAGGCGCGACGGCGTCGAAATCGCGCCGTATGCCGAAGCCCGTTCGGCACTTGCCGGCCTTCCCGCCGGCGCGCGCATTCTGATCGATCCCCGCCGGGTCACGCTTGGCATGACCGAGGCCATTCGGCCGGAGATCGTCGTCATCGAGGCGGTCAATCCGTCGACTTTTGCCAAATCGCGCAAGACCGAGCAGGAACTTGCCAAGGTGCGCGAGGCCATGATCCAGGACGGCATCGCCCTGGCACGCTTTTTCAGCTGGTTCGAGACTGCGCTTGGCCATGAGCGCATCACCGAAATCACGGTTGACGAGAAGCTCACCGCCGAGCGTGCGCGACAGCCCGACTTCGTTTCCTGCAGTTTTGGCACGATCGCCGCCTTCAACGCCAACGGTGCCATGCCGCACTACCATGCGACGAGCGCATCGCATGCCGTGATCGAGGGCAACGGGCTGCTTCTCATCGATTCCGGCGGCCAGTACCTTAGCGGCACCACCGACATCACGCGCGTCGTGCCGATTGGCACGCCAAGCCCCGCGCAGCGACGTGATTTCACGCTCGTGCTCAAGGGCATGATCAACCTGTCGCGGGCGAAATTTCCGCGCGGCACGCGTTCGCCGAATCTGGATGCGCTCGCGCGCGCGCCGATCTGGGCTGAAGGCATCGACTATGGCCACGGTACAGGCCACGGTGTTGGCTACTATCTCAACGTCCACGAGGGGCCGCAAAGCATCTCGCAGACGGTGGCCAACGAACCGCATACCGCGATGGAGCCCGGGATGATCACTTCCAACGAGCCTGGCATCTACCGGCCTGGGCAATGGGGCGTGCGCATCGAAAACCTGGTCGTCAATGTGCCGGCGGAGAAGACGCCGTTTGGCGAGTTCCTCGCCTTTGAGACGCTCACCTTGTGTCCGATTGACACGCGCTGCCTTGACCACTCACTCTTGCGAGAAGACGAACTGGCCTGGCTCAACGCCTATCACCGCACCGTTTTCGAGCGCCTTGCACCCGGACTTGAGGGCGCAGCGCTCGAATGGCTCAAGGTGCGCACGGCGCCCGTGTGAAGCGCTCAAGCTATTTCAGGGCCTTGTAGCGAATCCGCTTGGGCTTGGCCCCTTCCTCGCCCAGGCGCTTGCGCTTGTCGGCTTCGTATTCCTGGTAATTGCCATCGAAAAACGTGACCTTCGAGTCGCCTTCGAAGGCCAGGATGTGGGTTGCAATCCGATCGAGAAACCATCGATCGTGCGAAATCACCATGACACACCCTGGGAATTCCAGGAGCGCATCTTCAAGCGCGCGCAGGGTTTCGACGTCGAGATCGTTGGACGGCTCGTCAAGCAGGAGCAGGTTGCCCCCGGCAAGCAGGGTCTTGGCCAGATGCAGCCGGCCGCGCTCCCCGCCTGAGAGGTTGCCGACCAGCTTTTGCTGGTCGCCCCCCTTGAAATTGAAGCGCCCGAGGTAGGCGCGCGAGCTCATCTCGAAGCGTCCGACGGTCAGAAGATCGGCGCCTTGCGCGATGTCATCGAACACGGTCTTCTTGTTGTCAAGGACATCCCGCGACTGCTCGACAAAGGCCATGCGTACGGTGGAGCCGAGCACGATCTCGCCCGAGTCGGGTGTGTCCTGGCCCGCGATCATGCGAAACAGGGTCGACTTGCCAGCACCGTTCGGCCCGATGATGCCAACGATTGCGCCAGGAGGGACGATGAAGCTGAGATCATCGATCAACAAGCGATCACCGAAGGACTTCCTGACGTTCTTGAATTCCAGAACGACATCGCCCAGGCGTTCGGCAACCGGGATGAAAATCTCCGACGTTTCATTGCGCTTTTGATACTCGTGCGAACTCAGTTCCTCAAAGCGCGCAAGGCGTGCCTTGCTCTTGGCCTGGCGCGCCTTGGGGTTCTGGCGCACCCAGTCGAGCTCGCGTTTGATCGATTTCTGGCGCGCCGATTCGCTGGCTTCCTCAAGCTTCAGGCGGGCGTCCTTCTGGTCGAGCCAGGAGCTGTAATTTCCCTTCCACGGAATGCCATGGCCGCGATCGAGTTCAAGGATCCACTCGGCTGCGTTGTCGAGGAAATACCGGTCATGGGTCACGCCCACCACGGTGCCTGGAAATTTCTTCAGGAACTGCTCGAGCCAATCCACGCTCTCGGCATCGAGATGGTTGGTCGGCTCATCAAGCAAGAGCATGTCAGGCTTTGACAGCAGGAGGCGGCACAACGCGACGCGACGCTTCTCCCCGCCCGAAAGCGGTCCGATTTGCGCGTCCCACGGCGGCAGGCGCAAGGCGTCCGCTGCAATTTCGAGCTGATGCTCGGTGTCGGAGCCGGCCGCAGCCAGGATCGCTTCGTACTTGGCCTGGTCAGCGGCGAGCTTGTCGAAATCGGCATCGGGTTCGGCATAGGCGGCGTAGATGTCATCGAGGCGCCGCTTGGCCTCGGTCAACTCGCCCAGGCCTTCCTCCACCGCCTCGCGCACGGTCTGATTCGGGTCGAGTTGCGGCTCCTGTGGCAGATAACCGATCTTGATGCCAGGCATCGGCACGGCCTCACCCTCGATCTCCTGATCGAGCCCGGCCATGATCTTGAGCAAACTCGATTTGCCCGAGCCGTTAAGCCCCAATACGCCGATTTTGGCACCGGGAAAAAACGACAGCGAAATATCCTTCAGGATGACGCGTTTGGGCGGCACCACCTTGCCGACGCGATTCATGGTGTAGACGTATTGAGCCATGCGAAAAGCCTGCGATGAGCGGAGAGATCAGAAGCTTACCGCGATTGGCAAGGCGTCCTGGAAAACCGGCGCCCGCGCTTCGTCCCTAATGCGAAAAGATGCCCTTGACCACGTCGCCAACGACGTTCAGGCTCTCCTCGCCGATCGTGCCCGCGCCCTTCGCCACCGCTTCAACCGGAAGACCGAGCGCGTCCGACAAGCCCGCGGCAAAACGCATCGACGCAGTTTCATTGAGCGAAAAATGCGGGTCCTTGGCGTCGCCTGCGATGGTGAAATGAAGAACGATGTCACCCTTGTGGTTCTCAAGGCGATCGATCACCATGCGGCGCGGTACGCCCATGACGGTCTGTGCCAGATTGCCGCCGCTTGCAAGCTGCAACTTGCGCATCGTCACCACGCCCATGGCCTGGATCTTCGAATCGGCAACGTGTGCATGCGCCGAAAGGTCGACCTCGCCACCGACAATACCGATCTCACCAGACTTGTCGGCATAGTAGGGTGCAAGGCTTGGCAGTCCAACACCGTTAAGGCCGATATCCAGGTCCGACCCCTGCTCAGGCTCGATACTGCCGGCAAGCGTAAAGGTGCCGTGCGCAGTGCCGCCTGGCGCTAGCACCGGCGCCGACACGGACAGACCGAGCGTCTTGCCGGCACTAGGAAGAGACACCTTGGTCAGCGTGCCTTCGGCCGGGAACAGCACAAGGTCGAAGTTCTTCCTCGCCACCGTGCGATCGAAGAAGTCGACACGCATGTTCTGGAAATGCAACTGCTCGATGATCAGCCCCTGCGCGTGGGCCGATTCCGGCTTGGCCTCGCCCTTGCGCAACAGCACCGGCAGGATCTGCAATCCGCCGCTGTCGCGCAGAAGGATCGCCGAACCGTCAGAGACGCGCAGCTCGCGAATGATCACGGGCTGGCGCTTGATCAGGCTCGACAGTTCGGTGTTAAAGACGATGCTCTTCGCAGACAGCTCATGCTCGCCTGGCCAGCCCGCCAGGGCGTCTTCGGAGAAATCGCTGATGACGACACTGCCCAGGCCAACGCTAATCGAGCTCCAGTGCGCGTGCGGTCCAAGCAGGGATGCGATGTCTTCGCGTGCGTAACGCAGCGCCACCTGATAGGCGATGAAAAAGGCCAGTGCGAGAGCAGCCAAGGCAGCCAGAGCGACCCGCCACGTCCTCATCGGCCCCTGTTTGTGCGCCAACCCCGTCACCCCCGCCAGACGCCGCTAGTCGCGGAATTTCCGGTCCGGCAAAATCATCGTTTCGTCGACAAAGCGCGACCCATAGTGACTCTTCGGACTGAATTCGACGTCAAAGCCGCCCAGATCGAAATTGCTTGGATTGATCGTCTCAAGTGCACTGATGAAGCCCTCGCGTGTCGGGTTGGCGCCAGCACGGCGCATGCCTTCGGCGAAGACGCGCGCAGCAATATAGCCCTCAAGGCTCGAATAATCGATCTTTTGCTTGACGCCGGCGCTTTCCATCGCGCGCTGATATTCGCGCACGATCGGCAGCTCGGCCTTGTAGGGAAACGGCACGACCTGCGAGATCTCCACGCCCACCCCCGCCGGACCCAGGACGTCTGCCAGCGCCTGACTGCCGACAAACGAGACGTTCAAGAACTGCCCGGCGTAGCCTTGCTGCTTCATGGCGCGGATCAGCGCCGCGCACGACTGGTAGGCACTGATCTGGATGATCGCCTGCGGCTGGGCTAGAAGCAACGTTTGCGCCGCCTTCGAGACTTCGGTGCTGTTGCGCTGTACGGTGGCGAGCGCTGCGACCGTCAGATTGTGCCTGGCCATGGCGCGCTTGACGCCGGCCAGGCCAGCCTCGCCGTAGGCATCGTTCTGGTAGAACACGGCAATATGCGTGATCGACAGGGCGACGAGCTGGTCGACAAGATGTTCGGTTTCGTCGAAATAGCTCGCGCGAATGTTGAAAACGTAGTGGTTCACCGGGCTTCTTAGCACCTCGGCACCCGTGAACGGTGCGAAAAACGGCACCTTCTCGCGCATGAAAATCGGCATCGCGGCAACCGAGGTGGGCGTGCCGACATAGCCAAACAGCGCAAAGACGTGGTCTTCGTTGATGAAATGCTCGGTGTTGGCTGCCGCGGCATCAGCCTCATACTTGTCGTCTGCAGTGATCAGCTTGACCTTGCGCCCGTGAATTCCGCCTGCGGCATTGAGCGCATCGAAGTAAACTTGCGCGCCAAGGTTGTATTGCACGCCGATCTGCGCTGCCGCTCCCGTAAACGGTGCCGACTGACCAATCAGGATGCGCCCGTCGGACAATCCCGGGTCGGCCAGCGCGGTGCTTGCGAGCATCGCCAGAAGCACCGCCGACGCCAGGAATGCGCCCCCCTTGAACCTGAAGCCCATCATCAATCCACTCCTCTTTCCGCAATTGCCGCGGCCTGAATGGCAGGCCTAAACCAGCGAAATTGTAATCGCAGTATCTGGATACTTATGACATGTTTCCTAAGTCATGGCGCTTAAATCAACGGTCTATCGGATCAATTTGCACGTCTGCGACATGAACCTTAGTCACTTTGCGGAATATCCCTTAACCCTGGCGCGGCATCCGTCCGAGACGGCCGAGCGCCTGATGATGCGCGTCATCGCCTTCGCGCTTTTTGCCGATGAGTCCTTGCGCTTTGGCGCGGGCCTGTCGAGCGCCGATGAACCGGACCTGGTCTTGGCCGACCTGACCGGGGCGATCAAGCTGTGGATCGAAGTCGGCCTGCCCGAAGTGCGCTGGATCAGCAAGGCGCTATCGAAGGCAGAAAAGGTCGTCGTCGTGGCGTATGGCGGCAATGCGAGACGCTGGTTCAGGTCGCTGGAAACTGAATTCGTCGAGGCCAGGCGGTCGGGCCGTCTTGCCCTCGTTGTCGTCACCACCGATGATGGCGCGCTATTTCAGGGCCTGGCAACGCGCAACGCGCAACTGTCCGTGACGATCCAGGACGACCAACTCTGGTTAACCGGCGAGAGCGGCACCGTCGCGCTTTCCGTGGCAGGCCTCAAAGACGGGGTACAATAGTGCCTTCGGGTCGTTCGCCTTCGGCGCCGCAACCCGGCCGCTGCACTTTTTCATCGTGCACCGGATGACCTCGAGCCGCCATCTTGGCGGCAGCCTGATTCTCCCTCTCTCTGATTGTCCACTTCCATGTCTTTTGCGGAACTCGGTTTGTCCGAGGAATTGGTGCTTGCCGTGCGAGATGCCGGCTACACCGTTCCGACCCCCATCCAAGTCCAGGCGATTCCGCTGGTCCTCAAGGGCGCAGATCTGTTTGCCGGTGCCCAAACCGGCACTGGCAAGACCGCCGGCTTCGCCCTGCCCGTTTTAGAGCGCCTTCGCAAAACGCCTGAGCGCGCGCGCGCGCCAAGGGCGCTGATTCTTGCGCCAACGCGCGAACTTGCAGCCCAGATCGATGCCAGCTTCAAGGTCTACGGAAAGTATCTGAAGCTGACCAGCACCGCGGTCTTTGGCGGCGTGGGCATCAATCCCCAGATCGACCTGCTGCGCCGCGGCGTCGACATCGTCGTGGCCACGCCGGGTCGGCTGCTCGACCTGTGCGGGCAGCGCATGATCGATCTCACCCGCATCGAAACCGTCGTGCTCGACGAAGCCGATCGCATGCTCGATATGGGCTTTATCCACGACATCACGCGAATTCTTGCGCTCTTGCCCAAGAAGCGGCAAAGCCTGCTCTTTTCAGCAACCTTTAGCGACGAGATTCGCCAGCTGGCAGCCAAGTTCCTCGATCATCCCGAGTCGATCGAAGTCGCAAGGCGCAATTCGACGGTCGAGATCATCGAGCAGGTCGCCCATCCGGTCGATCGCGAGCGCAAGCGCGAACTGCTCGTGCACCTGATCGAAAAGCACAACTGGTTCCAGATCCTCGTCTTCACGCGCACCAAGCACGGCGCCAATCGCCTCGCAGAGCAGCTGCAAAAATCCGGCATTCCGGCACTCGCCATCCACGGCAACAAAAGCCAGGGCGCACGCACGCGTGCCCTGGGCGAATTCAAGTCGGCAAGCCTTAGGGTCCTTGTCGCCACCGACATCGCCGCACGGGGAATCGATATCAGCGAATTGCCCGTCGTTGTCAATTTCGAGTTGCCCCAGGTCGCAGAAGACTACATTCACCGCATTGGCCGCACCGGTCGCGCAGGCGCGGGCGGCAATGCCGTGGCGCTGGTCTGCATCGACGAAAAAGGGCTGCTCGCCGATATCGAGCGGCTCACCAAAAAGCAGATCCCGCTCGAAATCGTGCCCGGCTTCGAGCCCGATCCGCGCATCAAGGCAGAGCCGCTGCAAAAGCAGCGTGGGGCAGCGCCCCGTCCGCGCCAGGGCACGCCGCGGCCGCAAGCCGCACGCGCGGGCGGCAAGGAGGCGCGCAGCAACGCAACGCGGACTAACGCCGAACCCGCACGGCTGGCCCCGGCGCCAAAGCCGCTTCACGGCGAAAAAACCGACAAGGCATCGCCAAGGCCCAAGCCAGGTTCTGCCCCCAGACGCTTCGGTCATCGCTAGGTCGACCGTCTCCTAAGATTGAACCCGGATCCCGACCCAAGTTCTGAGGAGCTCTTCGCGCATGCCGGCGAAGCGCCCTTCGCCAGGCTTTCTGTCGAAGTCATGCTTAACGCGCTCGATGACCTCGGACTTGCTGGCGATGGCACGCTGGTCGCGCTCAACAGTTACGAGAATCGCGTGTATCAGGTCGGCATCGAAGACCAGCCGCCTGTCATCGTCAAGTTCTATCGGCCGAATCGCTGGAGCGATGCGGCCATTCTCGAAGAACACCAGTTCACCGACGAGCTCGCCCTGCACGAAATCCCGGTGGTGCCGGCGCTTAGCATCAATGGCACAACGCTGCACCATGCGGAGGGTTTCGCCTTTTCCGTATTCGAGCGGCGCGGCGGTCGCGCCCCTGACATCGAGCGCACCGACACGCTCGCATGGCTTGGCCGCTTCATCGGCCGCATCCATGCCGTGGGCGCGACGCGCGCCTATCAGGTTCGCCCGACGCTGGACCTGCAAAGCTTCGGCGAAGAACCCCGACGCTGGCTGCTCGACAGCGACTTCATTGCAAAGGAAATCCGTGCAAGCTACGCAGCGGTGAGTGCCGCAGCCCTTGAGTGTGTCGCAAAGGAGCTCTTTGCCGTTCCCGCCAGCGTCATCAGGGTGCACGGCGACTGCCACATCGGCAACGTGCTTTGGACCGAGCATGGACCGCATTTCGTCGATTTCGACGACAGCCGCATGGCGCCGGCGGTCCAGGACCTGTGGATGCTGCTATCGGGCGCGCGCGATGAGCAGGCGCTGCAGATGCGCGCAATCCTTTCGGGCTATCGCGAGTTTGCCGACTTCGACATCAGGCAGCTGCGCATCATCGAGGCACTGCGCACCCTGCGGCTGCTGCATTACAGCGCGTGGCTTGCAAGGCGCTGGCACGATCCGGCTTTTCCCAAGGCTTTCCCGTGGTTTGCGAGCGTGAACTACTGGCAGGAACGCATCACCGAGTTGCGCGAACAGATCGCCGCGATGAACGACGAGCCCTTGTCGCTCGACTAGAGGTCGGCAAGAAAGGGCGCCGGCTTGGCGATGCCAAAGCCCTGCACATAGTCAACGCCAATATCACTGAGCACGGCGAGCGTTTCCACATCCTCGACGCACTCGGCCACGGTCTGGATGCCGCGCCCGTGGCAATAATCGTTGATGGCAACGAGCCGCGACTGCGACGCGGGACTGATGAGAAGCTTGCGCACCAGACTGCCGTCGATCTTGACAAAGGCGATCGGCAGGCGCGAGAGCAGCTCGAAGCCGCCTTCGCCCATGAAACTGCCAATGCCGAAGGTGCACCCCCTGGCGAGCAGCGAGTGCATCAGTTTCTGGGATTCTTCCTCCCGGCTCGTGACGATCGTCTCAAGGATCTCAAAGGCGATGGTGCCTTGGGGCGGATCCCACTTGTCGAGCTGCGCTTGCACGAAATCGACGAACTCGGGGTCGCCCACCGAGTCCTCCGAGAGATTGATACTGTTGCAAGGCGCAACCCAGTCAGGACGCGCAAGCAAGGCCGAGCTTTGCAGCTTGAGCACCTGGCTTACCACCCAGCAGTCAAGCAGCGACATCAGTCCCTGCTCTTGCAGCATCGGGAAAAACATGCCCGGTGGCAGGAGCCGGCGCTCTTCCTCAAACAGCCTGACCAGTATTTCATTGAAGGGGCGCTTCGAAAGATTCTCGGCGAGCGGCGCAATTTGCTGGCAATAGAGAAGATAGTGGCCGCGCTGAAGCGCGGAAATGACAGGATTGAGGTTGTCAGCCCAACTCTCGGACTTGTTCATCAATGACCTCCGGCCTTAAGGCAAGGCTTGCGCCTCTGAACGCTGGGATGACGACCCCCCTGAAATGGCTCCCTGAAGGGTTGCCCGGGCAAGGATGCGTTAGGATGCCAACCGTAGCAGTCTTGAGCTCGGGTTGTCCATGTCCATCCGTATCATCGAAGGCCACGTGCGCGATCTTGGTACCTTCAGCGTTGCACGCATCCTTCCTGCTGCAACGCAACGTCAGGTCGGCCCATTTGTGTTCTTTGACCACATGGGGCCGGTCGAATTCCCCGCCGGCGAAGGCGTGAGCGTAAGGCCGCATCCGCATATCGGCCTTGCCACCGTGACCTACCTTTTCGAAGGCGCGATGACACACCGGGACAGTCTCGGCTCGGTCGTCGAGATCAGGCCTGGCGATGTCAACTGGATGAGCGCCGGACGCGGCGTGGTGCATTCCGAGCGCTCGCCCTTGCATCTGCTTGAGCGCGGACACCGCGTCCATGGCCTGCAGATCTGGGTGGCGCTGCCCCAGGCCGAGGAGTCAAGTGCGCCTTGGTTCAGGCACGATGGCAAGGAAACGCTGCCCGAGATTACGCTTGACGGCGTGCAACTGCGCGTCATCGTTGGTTCGGCCTTTGGCCAGCGTGCGCCGACACAGCACACGGTGCCGATGTTCTATGCCGAAGCACGCATGCCTATCGCATCGCATCTGCAGTTTCCCAACCAATATCCCGAGCGCGCGCTCTATCCAATCGAAGGCGAAGTGGAGGTTGAAGGCGTCATCGTCAAGCCGCGCACGATGGCGTTAATCGATGGCCAAGAGCCGGTCCGGCTGCACGCAAAGTCCGCGGCAACGGTGATGCTGCTTGGCGGCGCCCCGCTCGATGGCGAGCGCTTTTTGAGCTGGAACTTCGTCGCGAGCTCGAAGGCGCTGATCGAAGCTGCAAAGGACAGCTGGGCCTCCTACCCCAATGCCCAGTTCCCCGAAGTACCCGGAGATGATGAATGGATTCCATTGCCTGGATAAGCACGCACACGCCACGCAAGGCGCGACTTGGTCTTGCTCTTTGCGTGCTGGCAGCCAGCACGCTCGCGCCCGCGGTGCGCGCACAAGACCGTCCGGCACCGGTGGAAGTGCTCGAGCTGAGCGCGAATGCGGCAAGTGACGTTGCAGCCGATGTCGCCGTCGTGACGCTGTCGGTGATCCGCGAAGGCAGCGATGTCGCCGCCTTGTCGCAAGACGTCGACAAAACGCTGTCGCGCGCGCTGCAGGACAGCAAGGACACGCCTGGCGTACTGGCAGCCTCAGGCGGGTATTCGACGCAGCCGCGCTTTGACAAGTCCTCGCAGCAAAGCGGCTGGACCGTGCATGGCGACATGATCCTGAAGTCGCACGATTTTGCCGGCCTTGGCAAGCTCATCGGCCGCCTGACTTCAGCCGGCGGCCTGCAGGTCACAAGCAGCACATTCGAAGTCTCTGCCGAACTGCGCCAGCGCGAAGAGGCGGACCTGATTACGCGCGCCATTGCCGCCTTCACGGCCAAGACCAATACCGCGGTCAAGGCGCTTGGCTACTCAAGCTGGGTCATCCGCAACCTCAACCTTGGCACGGTCAATGGCCAGCCAGCGCCAGTGCGGCCGATGTTCCTTCGTTCAAACGCCATGAGCGCAGGCTTGGCCGCGGCGCCCATGCCGCTTGAGCCCGGGCTCGTGCATCTTCAGCTCGACGTCTCCGGCTCGGTCCAGATGCGCCATTGACGGCATGGCCGATCCCGAACCGGGCGCAAAAGACATTGGGCGATGACGCGCCTTCGCGAAGTCGCCCTTGGCAGCAGAACCCTTGCGCTTGCCTTCGTTCTGATCTGGGGCTCGGGCTTCGTTGCCACCAAGATTGCGCTGCAGTACACCTCGCCCTTCGTGTTTCTCACCATCCGCTACGGGCTTGGCGTCTTCTGCCTGGGCCTGTTCACGCTCTTCTTTCCCGTGTCATGGCCGCGCGAGCCGATCGCCTGGTTGCACATCGTCGTCGCGGGCCTGCTTGTCCATGCAACCTACCTCGGTGGCAGCCACTACGCCCAGTACCTTGGCATGTCAGCCGGCACGACCGCACTGATCCTCGCCACCCAGCCGCTCGTCACGGCATGCATCGCGGCCCTGTGGCTGCGCGAGCGCTTGCGCCTGCACCAGTGGCTGGGAGTTGCCATGGGCCTTTGCGGCGTGGCCCTGGTCGTCTGGCACAAGCTCGACATCCGCGCGATTTCGATCGCCAGCCTCTTGGCCGTGACCCTATCGCTCGTTGGCATCGTCGCAGGTACGCTCTACCAGCGCGCGTTTAACGCCCGCGTTGACCTGCGCGCGGCGTCCTTGATCCAGTTCGTCGCCTGCCTTATCGTGCTCGTGCCGCTCGCGCTTGCGGTCGAGGGCTGGCAGGTGCACTGGTCCTGGCAGCTCGTGGCCAGTGCCGCATTTCTTGTCATCGGCGCATCGGTCATCGCGCTCAATGCCTTTCACATCCTGATGCGGCGCGGCCAGGCCACGCGCGTGGCCGGCCTCATGTACCTGACGCCGATTGTCGCCGTCGTGCTCGAATTGATCGTGTTTGGCGTGGTGCCAAGCGGTTTGTCCCTGTTTGGCATGGCGATCGTGTGCGCCGGTGTCGCGCTCATCGCAGCGGCGCGGCGCTAGGCGTCGCTCGCCAGGAGCTTGAGCGCATGGCCGGCGGCAAGAAGGCCGAATACGGCGG
>CAJCIC010000115.1 GCA_903970185.1 Gammaproteobacteria bacterium | reverse complement strand
CGACGCCCAGACCCGCCATGGCTGAAACTCTCAATCGCGCCCGCCAGCTGTTCGATGTGACCCATCGGGTCGCCATCGTCACCGGCGGCGCAGGACTTCTTGGCTACCATCACGGCGCCATCCTTGCAGCCGCTGGCGCACACGTGGTTTTGCTCGATCTCGAAGCTGCCGACCCAAAGAGACGCGCTGCAGAACTCAGTCAAGTCCACGCCGTTAAATGCCTGGGCCTTGTCGCAGATATCACTGACGAGTCTTCCCTGATCCGGGCCCGCAATGCCATTCTAGAAAAATTCGGGCGCATCGACATCCTCATCAACAACGCGGCCAACAATCCAAAGGTCGAGGATCAGAAGACAGATAAGCCGTGGACGCGCCTCGAAAATTTTCCGCTTGCCACCTGGAATGACGATATCGCTGTCGGACTTACCGGAGCGTTTTTGTGCGCTCGCGTTTTCGGTGAGGAAATGGTCAAGCGCAAGCGCGGCGTCATCGTCAACGTTTCATCCGATCTGGGTGTCATCGCGCCTGACCAGCGACTCTATCGCAAAGAGGGCCTGCCTGAAGACCAACAGCCCGTGAAACCCGTGACCTACTCGGTCGTGAAGACCGGTCTGATCGGGCTGACCCGCTATCTCGCGAGCTATTGGGCGGCCCAGAACATTCGCGTCAACGCCATCTCGCCGGGTGGTGTCTTTGCGGGGCAGCCCGACGAGTTCACAGCAAGGCTCAATCAGCTCATCCCGATGGGGCGCATGGCCAGCAAAGACGAGTACCAGGGCGCCATTCTTTTTCTCTGTTCTGACGCCAGTTCTTACATGACCGGCCACAATCTCATCGTCGATGGCGGACGCACAGTGCTCTAAGCGCGCTCATCACTCAATTCTTGAGTGAATAGGCGCTGCGCCAGCGTTGAAAATCCACGCGCGCTCCTTGGAGACGATCAGATCAATCGAGCATGAGCCAGCCGTGAAAGGGGGATACCTCCGTCACACCCGATCCTCGCCTGTCGGATTGGCGGGTGTTTCGACAGCAGCCAACTCATCGGCAGTGAGTCCCTGCCCGAATGAGAAACGCCGGTGCAAGACATAGGTGATGACAAGCCCCATGGCAACCACGATGCATTGCGCAATGGGCGGAGACAGATGCACAAGCTGCACGAAAACCGCGAGACCAGCCACCCCCCAGCCAAGAGCCAGAAGCTGCGTGACGTGAAAACGCAGATACGAAGACACAAGTGGCGCACGCGAGCGGAAGACGAAGAGGCGATGGCAAACGAAGCTGTTGGTAATCGCGATGAGGTGCGCAAGCACGGCGATCACGAGATAGTTAAGACGTTGCTTGAGGAGCGCGTAGAGCAGGAAGAAAAGCCCCCAGCCGACCGCGGAATTCCAGCCTCCAACGACCAGATAGCGAAGCTTCTCGTTTCCCCGCCAAACATCCGTGAGACGCTCGCGCATCATGTGACCCCCGCCACAGGTCTAGTCGGCAGGTGGCGTGTTATCGAAATTGACGCGCTCCTTCTCGATGACCAGTGGCCGCTTGTGCAACTGGGTATGGATCGCCCCAATGTATTCGCCAAGAATGCCGACGAAAAAAAGCTGTACCGCGGCAAAGAAGAAAACGCCGATGACAAGGGGCGCTGTGCCCAGCGAAAAGCGGTCCCAGAACAGAAGTTTCGCCACCAGATAGCCCAATGCAATCAAAAGGCTGATGAGCGAGAGGACAAACCCCGAAAACGTGGCGAGCCGCAGCGGCAACTTGGAGTGGCTGGTGATGCCAAGCATGGCATGGTCATACAGGATGTAGAAGTTATTCTTGGTGACGCCACGCTCGCGGCGCGGCTGTGTAAATGGAATTTCAGCGCGCGCATAGCCAAGATCGGCGACGAGCCCCCGGAAGTAGACATCCCGATCGTCGATCTTGCGGACCACCTCAACCACTTCCCGATCGTAAAGACCAAAGCCCGTGAAGTTTTCAATCAGCGGGATTTCCGAGATTTTGCCGAGGCCGCGATAGTACATTCTGCGAACCAGAAACATCAGGGGCGCCTCGCGGCTCTTCGGCTTGACGCCAATCACAACCTTGAACCCCGCCTCCCAATGCCTGACGAATTCAACGATCATCTCCGGCGGATCCTGAAGATCGGAGGCCATTGCAATAACCGCATCACCTCGGGCTTGCAGGAACGCGTGGTAGGGCGAGCGCACGTGTCCGAAATTTCTGACGTTGACGATGAGTTTGACACGGCTATCGGCGGCTGCCATGCGCTTGATGCGCGCAACCGTATCGTCGGTCGAGGCGTTGTCGATCAGAATGTGCTCGTAGTCGTGTTGCGGAAAGGCTGCGCACGCGTTGCGGATGCGCTCGACCAGGATTTCGACGTTTTCTGCTTCGTTATAGCAAGGTGTGACGATGCTGACGAGTTTTCGTCGGGGAGAATCCATGCCCGGGAGCAGGTGCTTGCCGGGCAAATCGTGCAATGTGGGCGAGTCGTTCACGGGTATTTTCGGGTGTGGGCTTGCGCTAGGCACGCGCGGCAAGCAGGCGATCGATGATTTCACGCACCGCGCCCGCCCCGCCCGAGTGATCGAGCACGAGGTCTGCGGCTTTCTTGACACTGCCCTGGGCATTGCTTGGCGCAACGCTAAGACCCGCCTCCTGAAACGCCGGCAGATCGTTGACGTCATCGCCGATGTAGGCGACTTCCTCGCGCGCAAGCTCAAGCTTTTTCATCAGGCTTGCGAGGGTTTCGCCCTTGCTCCTGATTCCCTTGAACACATGGGGAATCATCATTTTCGCGGCAAAGCGATCGACAAGCGGGCTGTCTTCCCCGGAGATCAGCGCGAACACCAGTCCAGCCTTGCGCCCGATTGACAGCCCCATCACGTCCGCGAACGAAAAACGCTTGTATTCCCCACCATCGGTACCCCAAACGAAGGTTCCGTCGGTCAGTACGCCATCGACATCCATGGCGAGCAGCTTCACCTTGGCCAGGGCTTTATCGGCCGACACGGCGCAACTTTTCCATCACTGGCACTTCGCGTTCGTAAAGGCGCTTCTCGCCATCGCCCATCGCCGTCTCGATCAGGCGGATATCGCGCAGGAGCCGGGTAATGCCGTTGGGCTCAAGCGATGCCGCCTGATCGCTGCCCCACATCGCCCGATCAAGCGTCAAATGGCGCTCCACCATCGCCGCACCGAGTGCCACCGCTGCGACTGACGATGCGATTCCGGTTTCGTGACCCGAGTAGCCAACGGGCACGCGAAAACGCTCGGCCAGGACCGGGATCACCCTAAGATTCAACTCGTTGTAGTTCGCAGGGTATGTGCTGGTGGCGTGCAAAATGATCAATTCATCGCGGCCGAGCACGGCCACGGCGTGGTCGATCTGCTCCATCGTGCTCATGCCTGTCGAGAGAATCACAGGCTTTCCCGTACTGCGCATGTGGCGCAGCAGATTGTCGTCGGTCAGGCTCGCTGATGCCACCTTGTAGCAGGGAATATCGAACTCCTCGAGGAAATCGACCGAGGCCTCATCCCAAGGCGATGCGAACCAGACGACGTTCTTCTGTTTGCAATACGCATCGATTTCCTGATACTGCGCCTTGCCAAATTCGAGCCCGCGCTTCAAGTCACCGTTGGTCGGGCCAAAAGGATTCTCGCGCGGCTTATTCAATTCTTCCGGGGTATAGACGACATCGACCGTGCGCTTTTGAAACTTGACCGCCTCGCATCCCGCGGATACGGCGACATCGATCAGTTTTTTCGCGATTTCCATATCGCCGTTATGGTTGATGCCAATTTCGGCCACGACATAGCAGGGATCTTCTGAGCCGATGCTGCGTCCGGAAATGGTTACGTTCATGCTTTTCTCCTCAGAAATGTGTATGCGCGATGCCGCGAGGGCTGGCGCCAGTCGCAATCAGGGCCGGGCGCGCGAGGCTTCTATGCCAGGACAGGGTACGGGCGATGGCATCGTCAAGGTCGATGCGGACCTCAAGACCGAGCTCGGAGCGCGCACGGGCGATGTCGGGAACATAGCGGTGCGGCTGGGCTGTGCCTGGCGCTTTTTGGACCCGATGCAAGACGCGTGCATGACGACCGATCGTCTCGGCCAGCTCCCCAATCGAGATGGCCCGGTCCGAGCCGACGTTGTAAGGCCGAAGCGCGACGCCGCGCATCATGATCGTCAAAAGCCAGATGACGAGATCTGCCGGATAGAGATAGGAGCGCACGGCAGTGCCGTCGCTTGCGACTTCGATCTCGCGTCCACGCAAGGCATCGCGAATGAAATTGCCCGCGGCAAAATGCGCATCGAGCGGCAATCCGGGGCCAAGGAAAGCAAAGCAGCGTGCGATCTTCGGAGCCAGCCCGCCCTCGCGTGCAGCGATTGCGCACGCCGTCTCGGCCGCACGCTTGCCCTCGCCGTAGGTCGCATCGATCAAGGTGCAATCAGGCGCGCCACGATAATCCTCGGCAACGTGCGTGATTGCAGCCGGTTGCGCGCCGTAGACCGCGCCCGAGCTGACAAAAAGCAGGTTCGCAGCGCCTGCCGTGCGCGCAAAATCGGCAACCCGTCGGGTGCCATCGACAATCGTCGCAAAAAGCGCCTGCGGCGAATCGCCTGCAAGCGTTGCCGTGGCTGCGTGAAGCACATGGCCAAAATGGCCTTTGGGCATGGCGAAATCGCGCGTATCCCCGCGCACCCAGGCAAAGGCCGCATTGGTGGCGAAATTGGGGTGTCTGGCAACGAAGGTTTCGGGCTCTCGCGTTAACACCGTGATGCCAAGATCGAGTCCGAGCCTGGCGTTTGCGTGTGCCAAGGCAGCCAGCAGCCATTTCCCGAAAAAGCCCGTGCCACCGGTCAGAAAGATGCGCTGCTTGCGCAATTCAGTGAGCACGCCTTCAGCGTGAGCGAGGACGTGATCGAGATCGGCCAGGGCCGGCTGGAAGCCGTTCATTCGAAGCCCATGCCGAAGTATTGCAGCAACGAGTCTGCGGTGTAGTCGAGCATGTCCCGCGTCAGGCCCGGGTAGACGCCGACCCAAAATGTATCGTTCATCAGACGCTCGGTGCGCTCAAGCGATCCGGCAATACGGAAGTTGCGTCCGATCATGTACGGCTGGCGCGTCAGGTTGCCGCCAAACAGGAGGCGCGTGCCGATGTGACGCTGATCGAGATAGGTAATCAGGTCAACGCGGCGGCTGCCTGCTTCTGGCGTGAGCGTCATCGCGAAACCAAACCATGACGGCACCGCGCCCTCGGTTGCCACGGGCAATTCAAGGAATTCCTGGCAGGGCAGAAGGCGATCGTAAAGGTAGGCAAAATTGTCGCGCCTCGCGGCGATGAAGCCATCGAGTCGATCGAACTGCGCGAGCGCGCATGCCGCCTGCATATCACTGATCTTCAGGTTGTAGCCAAGATGGCTATAGGTATATTTGTGATCGTACCCCTCAGGCAGGTTGCCAAGCTTCCAGCAGAAGCGCTTGCCGCAGGTATTGTCCGCACCGGGCGCGCAATAGCAGTCCCGGCCCCAGTCGCGAATCGACTCGCAGGCGCGCTTGAGCGTCGCATCGCGCATCAGTACGGCGCCGCCCTCGCCCATCGTGATGTGATGCGCCGGATAGAAGCTGACTGTTGCGAGATCGCCAAACGTGCCCACCTTCTGGCCATTGAAGGTCGCGCCTAGTGCGTCGCAACAGTCCTCAACCAGCCAAAGGCCGTATTCCTTGCAAAGCGCGCCGACGGCTTCGAGGTTGTAGGGGTTGCCAAGCGTATGGGCCAGCATGACGGCGCGCGTACGCGGCGTGACAGCATTTCTGAGCGCCAGGACGTCGACGTTATAGGTCGGGATATCGACGTCGACAAAGACCGGGACGGCTCCGTTTTGCAGGATCGGATTGACGGTCGTCGGAAAGCCGGCTGCGACGGTAAGCACTTCATCGCCGGGTCGGATTGCCCGATCACCGAGAAGTGGCGAGGTCAGCGCGGTAAATGCGACGAGATTGGCCGACGAGCCGGAATTCACGGTCAAGGCATACGGCAGGCCGAAAAACTGCGCGAGGCGCTCTTCGAACTGCTGGTTAAAGCGCCCGGTGGTGAGCCAGCCATCAAGGCAGGCCTCGACCATGTTGGAAATCTCCGCTGCGCCGATGACTTTTCCAGACGGTGGCACAGCAGACGTGCCGGCAACGAACGGCGCGCGCGTGAACGCCAGATCGGCATAGCGCTTTGAAAGCGCGACGATCTCGGCGCGCAAGCGATGCAGTTCAGTGCTCTCAGGCGCCATGCGCAAACTCCCGCGTTGCGTCCGGATCCGCACTTGCATCAGACGCGTAGGTGTCAATCTGCCGCAGGCACATCACTGCAGCATTTTCCTCGCGAGCAACGGCGGCGTACCACTCGAGCGTCTTGGCAATCGCCACGCTTGCCGACCAGCGCGAAGTCCAGTCGAGCCGACGCTTGGCCTTGGAGGAATCCAGAAGTAAAAAGAAAGCCTCGTGCACATGGGCATGATCAAGCGCAGCAAAGCGCAATTCCGGGTGCGCTGCCGCAACGCGTTCGGTGACCTCGCGAACGGTCATGGCCGCGCTCGCATCGGGCCCGAAGTTCCATGCGCCCGAGTAGCCCTTGGGATTGGCCGCAAGCGCCTCGGCAAGGCGCAGATATCCGGCCAGAGGCTCGAGCACGTGCTGCCACGGCCTGACCGAATCGGGGCGGCGCAGTGCCACGGTGGTACCGCTCTGAAGCGCACGCATCAGATCCGGGATCAGCCGATCAGGAGCCCAGTCGCCACCGCCAATGACATTGCCGGCGCGCGCCGTGGCAAGGCCTAGCATGTCCGAGAAGAAGGAGCGCCGCCATGAGCTGACGGCGATCTCCACGGCGGCCTTGCTGCTGCTGTAGGGATCGTGTCCGCCAAGCGCGTCCTGCTCGACAAATGGCCGCTTGCTGTGTCCAGGGTTCTCGTAACACTTGTCACTCGTGACGACAACGACCGAGCAGGGCAGAGCACGATTGCGCAGGATCTCAAGCAAATTCAGCGTCCCCATGACATTGGTCTGCCAGGTCAGGAGCGGATTGACATAGGACTCGAGAACCAGGGGTTGTGCCGCGAGATGGAACACGATCTCCGGATCTGCACGCATAACGACCGGATCGAGCGCCTTGACATCGCGAATATCGACGAAGTGAGACTGACAGTAAGACGCGAGCCTCGCGGCTTCAAACAGCGACGGGCCGCCTTGGGGGGCGAGCGCGACACCGGTCACCTGGGCGCCAAGGTGATTGAGCCAAAGCGTAAGCCAGCCGCCCTTGAATCCACTGTGCCCGGTCACGAGCACGCGTTTGCCACGCCAGAAGTTGGCGACGGTCATGTCCAGACCTTCCAGGGTGCGTTGCCGCTCTCCCACGCCTGCTGCAGCAGATTCTTCTCGCGCAGGGTATCCATGGGCTGCCAGAATCCGGTGTGCTTCCAGGCATGGAGTTGACCGGTACTCGCAAGCCGTTGCAACGGCTCGTGCTCCCAGTACGTCGCATCATCCAAGATGTAGTCGAAGACTCCCGGTTCGAGCACGAAAAAGCCGCCGTTGATCCAGCCGCCAGCGGCAGCGGGCTTCTCTAGAAACGCCGAAACGCGCTCGCCCTCGAGCGTTAGCGCGCCAAAGCGCGCAGGCGGTTGTACCGCCGTCATCGTGGCAAGCTTCTTGTGCTGCCGGTGAAATTCAAGCGTTGCGGCGATGTCGACGTCGGCCAGACCGTCGCCGTAGGTCAGGCAGAAGGTGCCGTCGATGTAGCTTTGAATGCGTTTGATCCGGCCGCCAGTCTGGGTCGCAGTGCCGGTGTCAACCAGCGTCACGCGCCAGGGTTCAGCCGAATGCTGATGAACTGTAATTCCGTTGTTCTTGAGATCGAAAGTCACATCCGAGGTGTGCAGGAAGTAATTGGCGAAGTACTCCTTCACCATATAGCCCTTGTAGCCCAGGCAGATGACGAAGTCGGTCAAGCCGTGCGCGGCATAGATCTTCATCAGGTGCCAAAGCACGGGGCGCTCGCCGATTTCGACCATCGGCTTGGGCCGTACCGAGGTTTCTTCGGAAAGGCGCGTGCCAAGACCCCCTGCAAGGATGACGACCTTCATTGCATGCCCCGCCGCGCCGATGATGGCGCCGCCGGTTCGGCAAGAAAATGATCCGCCCACGCTCCCTTGCGCTCGGTCAGATAGTGCGTGCCCTCTTCATGCATCAGGCCATAGACCGTGCTACTGACGTCCATCGGTGACGCATCGATAAGAAACGGCCGGACCATCTCCTGAAAGGGAGTGACCATGCCGACGATGAACGCCAGCATGGCGAAGCTCGCGAAGGCATCGCCCGCAAGCGGGCCCTCGGGAACCAGGCGTTCGACAAACCAGTCGCCCAGTCTGACGGCAAACACGACAAGCGCCGGAATCGATGCGCGCATCGTCAGGTCGGATCCCGGACCGAAGCGATACCAGGGCAAAAGCAGCAAGATCACGCCCGACGTGGTCAAGAGCAGATCCCAGCCATAGCGCCTTAGCATCAACATCCAGTAAAGGCCGAATTCGATCATGATGAAAAGCGCGGTGCGCTCGACAAGAGCCAAGGTGCCCTGACGATCAGATACCCAGCCTGCCGGAACGCTGCCGCTTGCCATGAGTAGGAAAGGATCAACGAGGACCAGGGTCAGTCCCGCGACCACGATCATGGCTGGGTTGGCGAGCTGCCGCAACCACCGCCAAAACGTGGCGGCAGAGTCCGACAGCGCATGCCAGCCGTCACGCAGCGCGACTGCGGCGACCAGGGGCGCAAGACCGATTGCCGCCAGCGGCGACCAGAGCGGAACCAAAGCGAGAAGGACAATCGCCGGCGCAAGCGGCATGCGCGCCCGACTCGCGTCAAGCAGCCACAGCGTCACGATCCACGCCGGCAGGGCATGGTTGGGCACCCAGAACAATTGCGTCGTATCCGAGGAATACTGAAACAGTGCCGCCCACCACTCGAGGTGATCGCCAAGCGCGGGAATCCTGCCCAAAGACAGCATGCCCGCCATGTCAAGGCCGCTAAAGAAGACGAACACCGCGATGAGGACAGCGAAGGCCCGCGTTGAACGCGTGCGCCTCGCAAGCATCAGAAAGCAGATCACGACCCCGGCCAGCGTCCAGAGGAAAAGGAACACCTGCGACACACCAAAGCCCGCCAGCCTTGAAATCAGCGCCGTGGGCAGGAAATAGCCGAGGGGCGCCCTGAGCAGGACAGGCGCTGGCAGGTGCGAAACGGAATATTGCACAGGCCACGGCAGTGTCGAGAGATCGTGCAGGACGACATCACGTACTTCCCAGTCGGTATTGGCGTAGACCACATGGCCAACGCCGGAGAAGATCAGCCACAGCGTGGCGGCTGCGAGGGCAACGAGCCAGGCCAGGCGTGGAAGTGGCGCCGCCATGGGCCGGGCACCGCGCATCAGGAACAGGATGCCAAGGCCGACCAGTAGCGCAGCAATAGGGCCGAGCGGCGTGACGATCCAGGCGGCCAGAAAGATGATGTTGGGCAGGCCGAGGTAGGCGAGCGCGACACAGTCGAGGCGATCGAGCCTTTCATTTCCCGAAGCTGGGCGCACGATATCGGCATTCACGCGCGACTCTCCTGTTCCTCGTGGTATTCATCGTCGATGTTTACCGCCCAGATTGCAGACTTGTCGGTTGCGTTGGCGATGATCGCTTCGACCGCAAAGCGCGCCGAGAGCATCGAATGATCCTGGTTGTTGTATCGATGCATGCCATTGCGGCCAATCAGGAACAGGTTCGGTATTGGATCGAGAAATGCGCGCACCTGATCGAAATGCTCATAAGCCCCGTAGTATCCGGGGTAGGCTTTCGGCATGCGAATGACGACGCCATCCTCACAGTCTTCGGGTTCGCCAAGACCGATTTCCTTGATTTCGCGTTTGGCGAGGGCGACGAGCGCCTCGTCACTCTCCATCCAGAGCGCATCGCCTTCGGTGCAAAAAAACTCGAGCCCGATCCATACCGTGTCCGGATCCGCGGTCATGTAGGGACTCCAGTTGTTAAAGATCTGCACGCGGCCAACTTTCACTCCCGGCTCCTGGATGTAGATCCAGTTGTCGGGCACGCTGGCCCGGCCTTCATAGGCATGCGAGGTCGAGCGTGAAAGCTTCCGGTACAGAAGGCCGACGGTCATGAAATCGCGATACTCCAGGGCGCTGGCAATTGCGCGCACCGGTTCAGGCACGGCATCGCCCATGGCAACAACGAGATCGCGAACCGCCATGGTCGAGATCACGTGCGACGCGCTGACGCTCTCGACCTCGCCTTCTGCATTTCTTATGCGAACTGTCTTAACGCCGTGATCGGCCAGATCAACGCCATCAACCCGGCTTTGCATGTGGATGGCAACGCCCTTTGCGATGAGCATTGCGGCAACGGTCTCCCACATCTGCCCGGGGCCGAACTTCGGATAAAGAAAATGCTCGATGAGAGACGTCTGTTCCGCTTTCAAAGACGCCTTGGACGTGAACATGCGCCTGATCTGATGGGCGATGGCCTTGCCAATCGAAAGGCTTTTGACACGCTGCGCGCCCCATTCGGCACTGATCGACGTGCAGCTGCGTCCCCAGACCTTCTCTGTGTAGTCTTTGAAAAACTGTCGGTAGAGGCGAAGACCGAAGCGGTTGATGAAAAAGTCCTCGAGCGTCTTTTCGGGCCTGCGCGGAAAAAGACGTGAATAAAGATAGCTCAGGCCGAACATCAGGGTGCGAACGAGCCCTAACTTGCTTGCCGTCTCAAAACTAAGACGCAGCGGATAATCGAAAAACCGCCCGGCAAAGAGAATGCGCGAGAGCCGGTCGCGGACCAGCATGACCTGGTCGGGGTTACCGCGCGTGCCGGGCGTGAGCGGCAGTTTGCGGGTCTTGCCCTGATAGGCGAGAAACGCCACCTTGGCTGCTGAATGCAGGCTGTGGGGCTCGTCATCACCGGCCATCGGCAGGATGTCGAGCCACCAGTTCATGACCCAATCGGACTTCGAGAAAAAGCGGTGGCCGC
>CAJCIC010000114.1 GCA_903970185.1 Gammaproteobacteria bacterium | reverse complement strand
CGATTCTCTACAATCAACGCCTGCGTGAGATGTTCGAGCTGTTCTTTTCCCGCTCGGACGTATTCGCCCTTGGCATTTGCAACGGCTGCCAGATGATGGCCGCCCTGGCCCGGATGATTCCGGGTGCGGCGAGCTGGCCGCGCTTCACGCGCAACCGCTCGGAGAAGTTCGAGGGTCGCTTCTCGCTCGTCGAAGTGACCGAGTCGCCGTCACTTTTCTACGCCGGCATGGCGGGCACGCGCGCGCCCATCGCCGTTGCCCACGGCGAAGGCTTCGCCGATTTTTCGCAGCAGGGTGATGAAAAGTCGCTCCTCGTGCCGCTGCGATTTGTCGACCATCACGGCCAGCCGACAGTGCACTATCCGGCCAATCCCAACGGCAGTCCAGGCGGCATCGCCGCAGCGACGACGCCTGATGGGCGCTTCACGGTTCTCATGCCCCATCCGGAACGGGTCTTCAGGAGCGTGCAGATGTCCTGGCATCCGAAAGAGTGGCCCGAGGAAAGCCCGTGGATGCGGATGTTTCGCAACGCCCGGGTCTATTTCGGATAGCGCGCCTTGTGCGCCAGTTCTAGCCCGCGAGCCGTCGCGTGACTTCGACGATGCGCTCGCCAAACAGCTTGGCGGTGGCAAGATCGCCCTGTGTCGGCGCTTCGGTGGCGCTCGCGTCTGCGGGCGATTGGCTCATCAGCCCCATGTACGAACCCAGATAGTTGATATCGTCACGCACCGCCGACTTGGTGTTGCTGGGCTTAAGAGCAGGACCGACCCAGATACCGCCGTGCTGCATGGCAAGCGTGGCAAAGTAATGCAGCGTCGAATGCTTGTCGCCGTTCATCGAGGCCGAATTGGTGAAACCCGCCATGATCTTGTTGCGCCAGCCGTCGACAAACCAGACCTTTGACGACGCGTCGGCGAATTTCTTGAACTGCCACGACGCCATGCCCATGTAGGTGGGCGAGCCAAACACGATGGCGTCAGCAGCGGAAAGCGTATCCCACGCGCCATCTGCAATGTTGCCTTCGGCATCGATGGCGATCAATTCCGCGTCGGCCCCGGCGCCTTGTAGCGCGGCATGAACGGCTTCGGCAAGCTTTTTGGTATGGCCATAGCCACTGTGGTAGATGGTTACGATTTTTGACACGGGATTCCCTTCATGATTGCGCGGTGCTTGAGGATTACGCCCTGCCCAACCTGGCGTCAAGGCTCAGGCGGCCAGCGCCATGGGCGAAAAGATAAAGGGCCGCGCCCATGATCGACAGATTCTTGAGCAGGTTGATCATCTGTTCCTGGGCGCTATGCATGGCATCAGGACTGGTGTGGAACACGAACGTCACAGGGATCAAAAACAGGAACCAAATGAGCGCGACCGGACGCGTGAAGAGCCCAAGAACCACGAGGATTCCGCCTCCCAATTCGACAACAATGGTGAGCGGCTCGAGAATCGCGACCAGCGGCAGCCCATGGGCTGCCATATAGGCGCCGGTTGCGGCGTAGCCCGAAATCTTGCCGAAGCCGGAAAGAATGAAAAGGATCGACATCAGGATCCGGCCGACGAGCTGAATTTCATCGTTGTACTTCGTGGTCATGGGGCCTCTTGTTGGCGTCGTGGCATCGCAGATGAAGTCTAGGGCAGATCAAACAGCAGCACTTCTGCCTTGCTGCCTTTCTCAAGGACAACTTCGCCTGCGCCTTCGATCATCGCGGCATCGCCTGCAACGAGCGCATCACCGTTGACTGCAATCGCGCCCCGCGCGACGTGCAGGTAGACGCGGCGTCCGTCGGCAATGGCGTGGGAGGCCTTCTCTTCGCCGTCGAAAAGACCGGCAAAGACCCGCGCGTCCTGCTGAAT
The DNA here is from genome assembly GCA_903970185.1 of Gammaproteobacteria bacterium. Taxonomy (GTDB): domain Bacteria; phylum Pseudomonadota; class Gammaproteobacteria; order Burkholderiales; family Burkholderiaceae_D; genus CAJCIC01. The sequence goes on along the minus strand of CAJCIC010000114.1, from coordinate 20,806 downwards.
CAGGACCGATCCGTCAGTGCCCCTCTCCGATGCGATAAGGCACAGGCGGCCGCGTTTTTTTTCGGCCGGGAAACGCTTTTCTTCGTAGCTTGGCGCCATGCCCGTGCGGTTGGGCATGATCCAGATCTGCAACAGGTGGGTCTCCTGATCGCTTTGCGGATTGAATTCGGAATGCAGCACGCCGCGGCCTGCGCTCATGCGCTGCACGTCGCCAGGTCTGATGACCGAGCCCGTGCCCATGCTGTCCTTGTGTTCAAGGGCGCCCTCGAGAATGTAGGTGATGATTTCCATGTCGCGGTGCGGATGGGTACCAAAACCCTTGCCGGCCGCGATCCAGTCTTCGTTGATGACTCGCAGCGGTCCGAAGTTGACGTGCTCCGGGTCCTGATAATCGGCAAACGAGAAGCTGTGAAATGATTTCAGCCAGCCATGGTTTGCAAAGCCCCGATCGGGGCCCCGACGCACGGTAAGTGATCCAGTTTCAATCATTTTGAACGATCCTTTCTTTCCTGATCTGCGCAGTGGTTGCTAGATAATGCATCATAATAGGCCTTGCCATGGAAAAAGAAAGGGTCTAGATTTGACTCAAACATTCAAATTTTTTGAACATAATTTTTGAACATGAGTCTTGATCTTGGCGCCATCGAGGTCCTCGATGCCATCGAGCGCAAGGGCAGCTTTGCCGCGGCCGCCAACGAACTCGACCGCGTACCGTCGGCTGTGACCTACGTCGTCAGAAAGCTCGAGGAAGATCTTGGCATTCTTCTGTTCGACCGGCGCGGCCATCGCGCCGTTCTGACAGAGGCCGGGCGCGAATTGCTGCTGCAGGGGCGGGATCTGCTGCTGAGCGCTGATCAGCTCGAGCGCCGCGTCAAGCGCGTGGCCTCGGGCTGGGAGGTCGAATTGCGCATCGCCGTCGATGGCATCTTGCGCATGGATGCGATGCTGGCCCTGGTTGCGGAGTTCCTCAAGAACGAGCCCGCAACCCGCATCCGCATCAGCAACGAGGTGCTAGGCGGCACGCTGGACGCGCTTTTGAGCGGGCGTGCCGACCTCGCGCTTGGGACTGCATTGCACGCGCGCCAGGATGACGACGCCGGCGAATTCAAGTCGCGCGTGCTTGGCCATTTCGATATGGTCTTTGTCGTCGCACCCAGCCACCCGCTGGCCGGGGCCGACAAGCCGCTCTCGCGCGCCCAGATCCGGGCCCACCGCGCCATCGCCGTCGGCGATACGTCGCGCAACCTGCCACCCATTACGGTCGGACTCCTGCACGGCCAGGACGTCCTGACGCTGCCGACCATGGCTGACAAGCTGCTCGCCCAGATTGCGGGTCTGGGTTGCGGCTACTTGCCACGCGCGCTGATCGAGCCGCACGTGCGCGAGAAGCGCCTGGTCATCAAGGACACTGCCGATTCAGCCTCGCCCAGGCGCACCCTGCATTATTCGTGGAACAGCGACGCCAGCGGCAATGCCATGCGCTGGTTTCTCAGTCGCCTTGAAGATCAAGCGCTTCGGCGTCGTCTGATGCCCTGATCCCCTGGCTCTCGTCGCTGTGCGCAAAGCGCTTGGACCTGGCGTAAGGAAAGACGTCGACGATGTGGCCAGACAGGATGCGTGACTTCAGGCCATTCCAGAAATCCGCATCGAAAAGTTCGGGATGTGCGCGCAGGAGGGTCGCGCGAATGTTCGGATCGCCAAGCAGGAAGGTCTTCCATTCTTCCGGAAAGACGTCGTTTTTTGCCACCGGGTACCACGGTTCGCTGGCCATTTCCTCCTCTTCGTTGCGCGGCAGCGGCACCTTCCTGAAATTGCACTGGGTCATGTACTCGATTTCGTCGTAGTCGTAGAAGACGACGCGGCGATTGCGCGTCACGCCGAAATTCTTGTAGAGCAGATCGCCAGGGAAAATGTTGGCCGCGGCGAGTTGCTTGATGGCCAGGCCATATTCCTCGAGCGCGTCGCAGGCTTCGGATTCGCTTGCGCTTTGCAAATACAGATTGAGCGGCGTCATGCGCCGTTCGATGTAAAGGTGGCGGATCACGAAGCGATCGTCTTCTTCGAGCAGTTGCGAGGGCACGAGCCGGCGCAATTCGCCGATCAGTTCGTCTGAGAAGCGGTTCTTGGGAAAGGCGACGTCGGAATATTCAAGCGTGTCCGCCATGCGCCCAACCCTGTCGTGCTGCTTGACCATCAGGTATTTGGCCTTCACGCCTTCGCGATCGACTTCCTTCGGAGGGGCAATGACGTCCTTGATGACCTTGAATACAAAGGGAAATGACGGCAGCGTAAAGACCAGCATGACAAGGCCGTGGATGCCCGGTGCAATTGTGAACTGGTCGCTCGAATGCGACAGATGGTGCAGGAAGTCGCGATAGAAAAGCGCCTTGCCGTGCTTTTGCAGGCCGATCATGTTGTAGAGCTCGAACTTCGGCCGGGCCGGCAGCATGCTGCGCAGGAACTGCACGAAGGTCGCCGGCACCTCCATTTCGACCATGAAATAAGCGCGCGAGAAACTGAACAGTGCGAGCAGGTCCTGCATGTCAAACAGCAGGGCGTCGACGAACACCCCGCCGGCGCGGCTGCGCAATAGAGCAAGGGCAAACGGGATCTCGACGTTGCCGTTGACGATCTTGCCGATGGCGTAGGCGCCCTTGTTGCGGAAAAAAAGCGAACTCAAGACCTGGATCTGGTGATTCGGCTCGAGCTTTAGCGTCTCGCCGTAGTGAGCGGTAGCGCGTGCCACGATGCGATCGACGTCGCGCCCGAGGTCATCGAATTCGATGGCAAAGCCGAAATCCTCGAGCATCTTTCTTACTACCGGCTGCAAGCCCTGATGCAGCGGGTAATAACTGCGGTAGGCGGGGGGGTCGGAGTCGAGATGCTCGGTCGAAATCGTCGGGCGCACGAAAATGTAATCGTTGCGGTAGTAGTCGCGATGCAGGATGCGGCAGCAAACCGAATTGAAAAAGGTTTCTGCGCACTCGGGCTGCTTATGGTCAACGAGCAGATTGATGTAGTGGTACTTGACTTCCTGCCAGACGCGCTCGGGCAGTTCTTCCGAATTGAATTCCTTCTCGAGGCGAAGCGCGGTCTCGCTAACGCGCCGGTCATAAAAGGCGATGCGCTCGCGCTGCGCGAGCTGGATCTCCTGCCAGGCGCCTCTTTCGAAGCGGTCCTTGGCACCAGCGCTGATTTCGCGAAACAGGCGGTAGTGCTTGTTAAAGCCCCAAAGCACGACCTGGGCGATGGCAAGCGCGATCGGGTTTTCTCGTCGACGTTGATCCACGCGTGAACTCTAACCCATCTCTGCTGAATCTCCACATGCCTAAAGGCAGGGGGTTCTAGGACCGTGTTCCAGAACTTTCACGGGCTCTCGCTAGCGACAGGCAATGCCAAGGGGAGGATTGCGCCATACTTCAGGAGAGCGGGTCGCGGACTTGGCGGCAGCATTGGCATTTTCCGTCTTCGCCATGCTTTGTATGCTCTCTATGGGGCCGCTTCGGCTCGGAAAAAAGGAGCACCGTTTAGTGAATCGCAAGAAGAAACTGTTGTCGGGATTGGATGTTGCGGTGGCCGCGGGTGCCGAGATCGGTGCGCTGTGCCGACCGATTGTCACCCGCAGCGAGGGCACGATTTACTACATCGATCACGCCAGTACCGAGGAACTGCGGGAAAAGTATCGCGATGATCCCAATGTCGATGTCAACGACCTTGTCGACGTCGACGCCGTCTGGGGCAGGCAATCGCTATTTGAGGCTTTGGGCGGCAAGCAAGTCGACTACGTCATCGCCTCGCACGTGGTCGAGCACGTGCCCGACCTGATCGGCTGGTTTGACGAGCTCAACGCGATTTTGCAGCCCGAAGGCCAGATCCGGCTCGTGATCCCCGACAAGCGCTTCACTTTCGACCTGATGCGACAGGAGTCCCGTCTGAGTGACATTTTGGCGGCGTACGTTGCGAAGGCCAGAATCCCGCAGACGCAGGCGATCATCGACCATATCTTGAACGTTCGGCGCGATGTGCACGCGGGCGAGCTCTGGAATGGCATGAAATCCCTGGGCAGCCAGGCGCACACGCTGGCTGACGCCATCAGCACGGCACAAGACGCGATCGCCAACGGCACTTACCACGACGTGCACTGCTGGGTCTTTACGCCGACGAGTTTTGCCAGGATCTGTGGGCAGCTCGCCGAAAGTGGCCTGCTGCAAATGGCCTGCGTCAACTTCTTTGACACGGCGAGAAACGAACTCGAGTTCCAGGTCCACTTGCAGCGTTGCCCGGATCGAAAGCGGGCTGTGGAGAGCTGGCAGAAAATGGAGCGTGCTGCCGTGGCCGACGACCCGAGGGACAACGGGCCGCGCTATCGTTTTCGACTCAGCAGTGCGCCGCGCAATCTCTATTACCTGGCACGTCGACTGCGCCAGCGGGCGCGCTAGGCCGGCAACGTGCGCGTTGTTGCGCCCGGCTGCAAAGCGCAGCAAGCGCTGCGATCGGTAAACCGGTCAGCGCCCGGCGTTTTCGCGACTATTCGACCTTGGCTTTGGCGCGCAGCTCGGCGAGCATGGCCTTGAATTCTTCTTCCTGCCATTTCTGGTCTTGCAGCATCAACTGCGAGATCTGCGGCTTGGCTTCGTCAAAGGTCGGAAGCTTGGCGTCGCGCGTGTCGTCAAGACGGATGATGTGATAGCCAAACGAGGTTTTGACAGGCGTCGTCGAATACTTGCCTTTTTGCAGCTTCACCATCGCATCGGAGAACGTCTTGTCAAACGCTGCAGGCGAATTCCAGCCGAGATCGCCACCGCCGGGCGCGCTGCCTGGATCCTTCGACTGTGCCTTGGCGATATCCTCGAAATTGCCCCCGGCCTTGAGCTTGGCAATGATCGCATTGGCCGCAGCTTCGGTGTCGACCAGAATGTGGTGCGCGTGGTATTCCTTGGTCGGCAGCGTCTTTACGATCTGATCGTATTCGGCATGCATCTGGTCATCGGTTGGCGGGTGCGTCTTGAAATAGGCCTGCGCCAGCGCTCCGATCAGAACCTGCTGGCGCGCCTGCTCGATCTGCAGCTGGACATCGGGATTGGTCGTCAAGCCTTCCTTGTCGGCTTCCTGCATCAGGATTTCGCCGGTGATGAGACGCTCGCGGACGGCTTGCTCCAGTTCGGGTGAATCGGTTTTTCCGGCCTTGACAAGCTCGGCCACCATTTCGTCGGCCTTGGCCTTGGGGATCGGCTTGTTGTTGACCACGGCGATATTCTGGGCGAATGCCGAACCACATGCGAAAAGCGCAGCGAGCATTGCTGCGCGAACGAAGATTAGCTTCATCGAGATTCCTAAAGGCAGGGTGGGGCGGTCAAGGAACAGGCGCCGGCGGTCAGCCCGCGGCAGGTACTTCTTCCGGTGACAAGGCGACGATTGCCAGGGCGTGAATCGGCAGAGGCATCAAATCTGCGAGCGCATCATACACCAAGCGGTGGCGCTCGACGCGCGAGCGGCCGTGAAAAAGGGGCGAAACGACGCGAACGCGAAAATGCGACTCGCCATCCGTATAGCCGGCGTGCCCGGCATGCGCTGCGCTCTCGTTGTCGACCTTGATCGACTGCGGCGCAAGCGCCGCGCTCAAGCGCGCTTCGATGGTGTCGACGATCATGACGCGCCGCCTTCGGGTTCGTCGGACGCCATGTGTTTTGCAAGGAAGAAACTTTGCCCGATGGCAAATGCGAAAGTCAGCCCGGTCAGTCCGAATGACTTGAAGCTGACCCACACGTCGCGCGAAAGGTGAAAGGCGACAAACAGGTTCAGGCCGCCGACGAAGAGAAAGAAAATGGCCCAGGCAAAATTCAACTTGCGCCAAAGCGGCTCGGGCATCGATACCCCGGCCGGCTCGATCACCGAGCGCATGAGATTCTTGTGGGCGAAGCGCTCGGCAACGATTAGGCCTGCCGCGAACGACCAGTAGAGCACCGTCGGTTTCCACTTGATGAACGTGTCGTCCTGAAAATAAATCGTCGCCCCGCCAAACAGCACGAAGATCACGAAAGTCAGCCATTGCATCGGACCGATGCGCCGCCGAAGGCACAGCTTGATCGTGATCTGGGCCGTGATGACGAGAATCGCCGCAGCTGACGCGAGCAGGATGGACACCAGATCGTTGCGGATCGCGCCGCCTTGGACCAGCGTCACGAGCCACGCATCGGCAATCCGCCTTGCCGCTTCAGGCCATGTGTTGGCGCTGAAATAGGTGAGGAAAAAAACCAGTACCGGAAAAAGGTCGGCGAACGGTTTCACTTGATCGGCGTGAACTTCAGCGAAGCCGAGTTGATACAGTAGCGCAGCCCGGTCGGCGGCGGCCCGTCCTCGAAAACGTGGCCGAGGTGCGCGTCGCAGACATTGCAGATGACTTCGGTGCGTACCATGCCGTGAGTCGTGTCGCGCTCTTCGCGAACGTTGTCAGGATTGATCGCCTTGAAATAGCTCGGCCAGCCGCAGCCGGCGTCAAACTTGGTGTCGGACTCGAAAAGGGGCGTATTGCAGCAGACGCAGGTGTATATGCCTTTTTCGTTGTGATCCCAGAATTCGCCCGTGAACGGACGCTCGGTCGCGGCATGGCGCGTGACCTGATATTGGGTCGGGTTGAGCTCAGAACGCCATTCGGCGTCACTTTTTACGACTTTTTCCATCTCGTTTGCTCCGGCGAATCTAGGAAGAACAGCTGACTTCAAGGCCCAGCGCCCACTCGGGCGCGGGCTCGGCATAACTTGCCGACTCGGGCTGCTCGTCAAATGGCCGGGAAAGCACCGCGGCAAGACGAGCAATTTCGGTGTAATCGCGCGCCTGCGCGTGCCTGATGGCAGTCTCGGCCAGGTAGTTGCGCAGGATGTATTTGGGGTTGACTGCGTCCATTGCGAGCCTGCGCAGCTCGTCGCTCCTGGACTCCTCTTTCAGGCGCTCGCGATAGGTGTCAAGCCACGCAGACGTCGCCTCGCGATCGATCATGTGATCCGTGATCGCCGCATCGTTTTCGCGATCGCTCCTTGAGATCTTCGATAGCTGCCTGAAAAACGTCGTGTGGTCGGGATGATTGGCCTCTAGCAAGCCGTACAGGCTGTCGATTAGCGCCGCATCGGTCTCGTTCGCGTTCTGAAGGCCAAGTTTTGCGCGCATGGCAAGGAGGATGGCATCCTCATACGCCGATTCGAAGCCGGCGAGCGCCGCCTTGGCGTCATCCACCGAGTCGATCAAGGGCAGCAGCGCCTGCGCCAGACAATAGAGATTCCAGTGCACCACCCCGGGTTGCGCGGCAAAGGCGTAGCGACCTTCCGAATCGGAATGGTTGCAAACGAAACCGAGATCGAAGCGCTCCAGAAAACCGAACGGCCCGTAGTCCAGCGTCAAGCCGATAACGCTCATGTTGTCCGTGTTAAGAACACCGTGACAAAAGCCCACGGCTTGCCAGCGCGCAACGAGCGTTGCGCTTCTTTGCGTGATCTCGGCCAAAAGGGCTGCATAGCGATCGGCGCGTTGAGCAAGATGCGCATACGAAGTCGAGATGACATAGTCGGCAAGTATGCGCAGCCGATCGACGTCCTTTGCCGCATACCAGTGCTCAAACGAGCCGAAGCGAACAAAGCTCTCGGCAACCCGGGTCACGACGGCCGCGGTCTCGACCGATTCGCGCAGCACCGCAAAATCCGATCCGACAAGCGCCAGGGCGCGCGTCGTCGGAATGCCGAGTGCCGCCATCGCCTCCGAACAGAGATATTCCCGAATGGAAGAGCGCAGCACCGCCCGGCCGTCACCCATGCGCGAATAGGGCGTGCGTCCGGCCCCCTTGAGTTGCAACTCGAAGCGCCCGCCTGCCGTGGCGAGATCGCCAAGCAGCAGCGCCCGGCCATCCCCGAGCTGACCCGCCCAGACGCCGAACTGGTGCCCGGAATAGACGGCAGCCAGCGGTCTCGATCCGGGCAGCCGGGTGTTGCCGCAAAGCGCCTCGGTCCATTGCTGCGAGGCCAGCGCGGCGGGCTCAAGTCCCAGAAGGCGGCTGGTGTCCTCGGACACCGCGATCAGATACGGGTCGGGCAGGGGCGTTGCCACAACGTCGCTGTAAAACGGTGGCGACAGCTCTGCGAAGCGATTCTCAAGGCGCGGCAGCGCGGCCTTTTGCGCCCCCGGGGCATCGGGCTTCGTGCCTCGCGCCTCAGAAGGCAAGAAAGGGCGTGTATCGGGCCTGGCATCGTTGATCAATTCCATGCGTCATTTTATCCTCTGCGCGGCCTGCCCGCTTTTCCCCCCGCTCGTGGCGCGGCGCAGCATCGAAAGCGATTGACGCTGGCATTGCGCCGCGTCAACAATCCTCGGCCGAGCGCTTTGCGGCACTGCAACGGCCCAGCGCCAGCGCAAGCGCGGCAACCAAAGGAGAGGACAATGCAAGGCTTGATGATGAGCGCACCGCTGCTCATTTCATCGCTGATCACGCACGCAGATCGCCACCATGGCGAGACCGAAATCGTCTCGCGCCGGGTGGAGGGCGACATCCACCGCTACACCTGGCACGACTGCCATCGCCGCGCGCGCCAACTCGGCAATGCCTTGCTCGCGATGGATATCCAGACGTCCGAGCGGGTCGCAACGCTCGCCTGGAACGGCTATCGACACCTTGAGACGTACTTCGCGGTATCGGGCATCGGTAGTGTCCTGCATACCGTCAATCCGCGCCTTTTTCCCGAGCAGATCGCGTGGATCGTGAATCACGCAGACGATCAGCTGCTGCTCTTTGACCTGACATTTTTCCCGATCATCGAGACCATCGCGCCGCTTTGTCCGAACGTGCGTGCGTGGATTGCCTATTGCGACCGTGACCGGCTGCCCTCAGGTGACAAGGTTGCCAACCTGATGTGCTACGAAGACCTGCTTGCTCGCGCGTCTGATGCGCTCATCTGGCCCGAGATGGAGGAAACCGCGGCATCGTCGCTTTGCTATACCTCGGGCACCACCGGCAATCCCAAGGGCGTGCTGTATAGCCATCGCTCAACCGTGCTGCACTCGTTTGCCTCGGGCATGCCCGACGCGCTTTGCCTCTCGGCCAGGGATTCGGTGCTGCCGGTGGTGCCGATGTTCCACGTCAACGCGTGGGGACTGCCGTATTCCTCGGCGATGGTCGGCGCTAAGATGGTCATGCCAGGGCCAGGGCTTGACGGAAAGTCACTGTTTGAGCTCTTCGAGAACGAACGTGTGACGATTTCGGCTGGCGTGCCCACGGTCTGGCTCGGGCTTTTGAACTACGTGCGCCAGAACGGCCTGAAGTTTTCCACCATGCGTCGCACCGTCATCGGCGGCTCGGCGTGTCCGCCTGCGATGCTCAAGACCTTTCAGGACGACTATGGTGTTCAGGTCCTGCATGCGTGGGGCATGACCGAGATGAGCCCGATTGGCACCTGCGGCGTGCTCAAGGCCAAGCACGAGGGCCTCTCGAGCGAGGAGCGTCAGGCGGTGCAATCCAAGCAGGGCCGTGCGATCTATGGCGTGGACATCAAGATCGTCGACGAGAAGGGCGACGAATTGCCCTGGGACGGTGTCGCCTTTGGCGATGTGCTGGTGCGCGGACCGTGGGTTGTGAGCGGTTATTTCCGCGGTGACGGCGGCGATCCGCTACGCGCGGGCTGGTTTCCGACAGGCGACGTGGCGACGATCGATGCCGATGGCTTCTTGCACATTACCGATCGCAGCAAGGATGTCATCAAGTCGGGCGGTGAGTGGATCGGCTCGATCGACCTCGAAAATATCGCCATGTCCCATCCGGCCGTCGCCATGGCCGCGGTCATCGCCGTGCGTCATCCGAAGTGGGATGAGCGGCCGCTCCTGGTCGTTGTCAAAAAGCCCGATGTCGCCGTCAGCCGTGAAGAGTTGCTCAAGCACTTCGAAGGACGCATTGCCAAATGGTGGATGCCCGATGATGTTGCCTTTGTCGATTCGATTCCGCTTGGGGCCACCGGCAAGATGCTCAAAAACAAGCTGCGCGAACAGTTCAAGGATTACGTCCTGCCAACCGCCGCATAGTGGATTTTGCTAGGGAAACTACCATCTTATGGGGCTTTGTCGCCCTGCATTAAACTCGCACACCGACGCCGCGCAAAAGCGGTGCCCTATTGATAACAGGAGACAATTCATGAAACCAACCGCGATGCGATTGGCACTCGTTTGTGCCGCCGTCGGCGCCGCATTTTCGTCGGCTCCGGTATGTGCCGATGAAGTCGTCAAGATCGCGTTCATCGATCCGCTTTCCGGACTCATGGGCTCTCTTGGGCAGAACCAGCTCAACAGCTGGAAGTACGTCGTGGCGATGGCCAACCAGCAGCACTGGGCCAAAGGCGTGACCTTCGAGATGGTCGGCATGGACAACAAGCTCAGTCCGCAGGAAAGCCTGACCGACCTGAAGACCGCGCAGGACCAGGGCATTCGCTATATCGCGCAAGGCAATGGCTCCGGAGTCGGGCTCGTGCTCGAAGACGCGGTGCAGAAATATAACGATCGCAATCCCGGCCACGAAATCGTCTACCTGAACTATGCAGCGGTCGATCCTGACATGACCAACAGCAAGTGCAGCTTCTGGCATTTCAGGCTCGATGCCAACTCGGACATGAAGATGGAGGCGCTGACCACCTTCTTGGCCCAGGACAAGAATATCAAGAAGATCTACCTGATCGACCAGGACTATTCCTTTGGCCATCAGGTCTCGCGCGCGGCAAAGGAATACCTGGCGAGAAAACGTCCTGACATCCAGATTGTCGGCGATGACTTCCATCCGCTTGCCAAGGTCACCGACTTCTCGCCCTACGTGGCCAAGATCAAGGCGTCGGGCGCCGACACGGTGATCACCGGTAACTGGGGCTCTGACCTTGCGCTTCTGATTAAGGCCGCCAAGGACGCCGATCTGAAGGCCAATTTCTACACCTACTATGCCGGCACCACCGGTGTTCCGACGGCGATGGGAACGGCAGGCGAGGACCGCGTCTTCTACGTCGGCTATTTCAATCCCAACAACGAGAAGTTCGTGGGCAGTGACATCATCACCGGATTCAAGAAGCAGTATCACGACGACTTCTATGTCATGGCGGCCTATAGCGGCCTGCGCATGCTGGCCGATGGCATGAACAAGGCCGGCTCGACCGATCCGGTCAAGGTTGCAAGCGCCATGGAAGGCGCCAAGGTGCAAAGCCTGAACGGCGAAATCACCATGCGTGCCAGCGACCATCAGATGGAGCAGCCGCTGTACATCGCCAAGTGGGTCAAGGTCGATGGCAAGACGGTCAAGTTCGACCAGGAAAATCAGGGCCTGGGCTGGAAGACCGAGTCGCTGCAGCCCGAGTACGTCGGCGCCCAGCCGACCAGCTGCCAGATGAAGCGACCCAGCTAGCCTTAGCCAGTCCAGCGCGGCGCGCGCAAGGCGCGCCGCGCTGCGCCGTGGAATCCAGAACACGCTCGGGAGTCGCTTGGAATTCTTTCTGATTTCACTGCTTAACGGGCTTTCGTACGGCCTTTTGCTGTTCATGCTGTCGTCCGGCCTGACGCTGATCTTCAGCATGATGGGCGTTCTCAATTTCGCCCACGCCAGCTTTTACATGCTGGGTGCCTACTTCGCCTACCAGATCTCGCTTTGGGTCGGTTTCTGGCCGGGCCTGATCATCGCACCCCTCCTGGCAGGCTTGATTGGCGCATTGTTCGAACGTTCGGTGCTGCGTCGCGTGCATCGCTTTGGTCACGTACCGGAACTGCTTGTCACCTTTGGCCTGGCGTTCATTCTTGCCGAAGTGGTGCGCCTGATCTGGGGGCGCGCGCCGGTCGACTATCGCGTGCCGCCCTCGCTTGACGGGCCGCTCTTTACCATCTTCACGACTAATTTTCCGATCTACCGCGGCTTCATGATGCTGGTTGCCGTATTGATGCTGCTGGCTGTGTTCCTTGCGCTGACGCGCACGCGCATCGGCATGGTGATCCAGGCGGCGCTGACCCACCCGGAGATGGTCGAGGCGCTCGGCCATAACGTGCCGCGCGTGTTCATGCTGGTGTTTGGCGGCGGCTCGGCGCTCGCCGGTCTTGCCGGGGTGATCGGCGGCAATGCGTTTTCGACGCGACCGGAGATGGCCGAGGCGGTAGGCAATATCGTCTTCGTCGTCGTCGTGGTCGGCGGCATGGGCTCGCTCGGCGGGGCTTTTCTTGCCTCGCTTTTGATCGGCCTGTTGCAAACCTTTGCCGTCTCGCTTGACTGGTCATTTGCCGGCGCGCTGGCTTCGGTCGGACTTCCCGTGACCAGCGCGACCTTCGGCTATCCGGTGTTGCGTCTGACGCTGTCGCAGGTCGCGCCGATTCTGCCTTACCTGCTTCTGGTCCTGATCCTGATCTTTCGGCCCAAGGGGCTGATGGGGACGCGGGAAGACTAGCCCATGGCCAAGACGATCACGTTCAAACCGCTCGATATCGGCTTCTGGCTCGCCTGGCTTGGCTACATCGTTTTCCTGGCTGTCGCGCCGCTGATCTTTTCATCCAATCTTGGCCTGACCGTCCTGTCACAGATCGGCACGGTGATCATTGCTGCCTTGTCCTACAACATGCTCCTGGGTCAGACCGGGATGCTCAGCTTTGGCCATGCCGTGTATGGCGGCCTCGGCGGCTTCATTGCCATCCACGCGATGAATCTGGTCGCAGGCGGATCGCTGGTGTGTCCGACGTCCCTGATTCCTCTTGTCGGGGGCTTGGGCGGGGCTTTTTTTGGCGTCATCTTCGGCTGGGTCACGACCAAGAAGTCAGGCACCACCTTCGCCATGATCACGCTTGGCATCGGCGAGCTGGTCGCGTCCGCTGCCCTGACGTTTCCGGAGTTCTTCGGTGGCGAGGCTGGCATCACCACCAATCGCGTCATCGGCCATGCCGTGCTTGGCATTTCCTATGGTCCGCAGCGCCAGGTGTACTACCTCATCTCGGCGTGGCTCGTGATCTGCACCATCGCCATGTACGCGTTCACGCGCACGCCGCTTGGGCGCATCGCCAATGCCGTGCGTGACAACCCCGAGCGCTGCGCGTTCGTTGGCTATAACACGCAGAAGGTGCGCTTTCTGGTGGTGGTCCTGGCTGCATTTTTTGCGGGCATTTCAGGCGGCCTGGGTGCCATCAATTTCGAAATTGTCAGTTCGGAAAATGTCGGCGCACTGCGTTCGGGCAGCCTCTTGCTGTTCACCTTTCTGGGCGGCGTAGGTTCTTTTGTCGGTCCGATCCTAGGCGCCGTAGTCTATGTCTTCTCGCTCGAGTTGCTCTCGAAGGTGACCCAGGCGTGGCCGTTATACATCGGCCTGTTGTTCCTTCTGATCGTGATGTATGCCCCTGGCGGTCTTTGGAGCGTGGTGCAGATGAATATGCGCATCATCAAGTTCCAGCTGTTTCGGCAGATGCTAAGACCCTACGCCGTGATCCTTTGTGCGGCGCTGCCGCTTTTCCTGGGCATCACGACGCTGATCGAACTGGCCTATGCGCGCCAGCTCGATGTGGGCGGTGACGCGGTCGTGCGCATCTGGGGATTGCCCATGGATGTGACCTCGCTCATGCCGTGGCTTGCCGCATTTGTCGTGGCTGTGATTGGCGCAGCCTTGTTTCGCAGGGCGGCGCGCGGATTCAGCCTTGCCTGGGGACGCGTGCACGAAATCATCGCCGAGCGCACCGCCGGCCGCGGGGTATCGGCATGAGCGTGCCCTTGGCGATTGAGCTGCGCGACTTGCGCAAGAGTTTTGGCAAGACTGAAATCATCCGTGGCGCCAACCTGAAGGTGCCGCACGGCCAGCGTTTTGCCATCATCGGTCCCAACGGCGCTGGCAAATCGACCCTGTTCAACCTGATCTCGGGTGCCTTTGCACCGACGTCCGGCGAAATTCTGCTCAATGGCCACAACCTCGCGGGATTGAGGCCGTTCGAGATCAACCGGCGCGGCCTGTCGCGAAGTTTCCAGATCACCAATATCTTTCATCGGCTGTCGGTATTCGAGAATCTGCGCTGCGCCGTGCTCTATTCGCTGGGCTATCGCTATTCGTTCTGGCAAAGCCTCGAAAAGCTCGCGGATGCGCGCGAGCGCGCCGAGAACGTGCTCGAGCTGATCGGTCTGAAACGCAGGAGCGAGACGCCTGCCGGACTTCTGACCTATGCCGAGCAGCGCGCCCTCGAGATTGGCATCACCGTCGCAGGCGGTGCCGAGGTCATCCTGCTTGACGAGCCGACGGCGGGCATGAGCCGCTCGGAGTCCGATCATGCCGTCGAATTGATCCGCACCGTCACCGAAGGCAAGACACTGCTCATGGTCGAGCACGACATGAGCGTGGTTTTCGGCCTGGCCGACCAGATTGCGGTTGTCGTCTACGGCGAGGTGATCGCCTGCGACACGCCCGAGCGCGTCCGCGCCAACGCCAAGGTCCAGGAAGCCTACCTCGGCACGCCGGCGGAGGCACTTGATGAGTGATGCGCTTCTCGATGTGCGCGAGCTCGAGGCGTTCTACGGCAAGAGCCACGTCCTGCATGGTGTCGACCTGAGAGTGGCTAAAGGCGAGATCGTCAGTCTTCTGGGGCGTAACGGCGTTGGGCGCTCGACCACCGTGAAAGCGGTGATGGGCCAGGTCACGGCGCGCGGGTCGGTCCGCTTCAAGGGCCGTGAGCTGCTTGGCCTTAAGGCCTTCGAAATTGCGCTTCTGGGGGTCGGTTACGTGCCCGAGAACCGCGATATCTTTCCGCGCCTGACGGTCGAGCAGAATCTGCTCTTGGGGCAAAAGAGCCGCGCCAGGACCGGAACTGCGCGCTGGTCGCTATCGGACATGTACGAGATGTTCCCGCGCCTGCGCGAGCGCCAGCACACCGCGGCCGGTGTGCTCTCGGGGGGCGAGCAGCAGATGCTGACGCTGTGCCGCACGCTGATTGGCGATCCGGACCTGATCATGATCGATGAACCGACCGAGGGTTTGGCGCCCAAGATCGTCGAGCAGGTCGCGCGCTACCTGGAAAAACTCAAGGAGCGCGGCGTCTCCGTGCTGCTGGTCGAACAGAAACTGGCCATCGCGCTTGAAATTTCCCAGCGCGTGTATGTCATGGGACACGGCGCGATCGTCTTCGAAGGAACGCCCGCATCGCTTCGGGCCAATGCCGCGGTAAGAAAAGAGTGGCTTGAGGTCTGAGGCGGCGTGCGCTTGCCGATATTGCCCATATAACGGAAAATAAAACGCTCGTTCGATTTTAATTCGTCGCGGCCCGAGCCGCGCCTTCACTCCTTTCATCCATCAGGAGCTTTCCTTTCATGACCGCAGAATACAAAGTCCAGGGCCGCATCGCGGTGATCACGCTGCAAAATCCGCCGGTAAACGGACTGGGGTTCAAGACGCGTGCGGCAATTGTCGATGGAGTAACTCAGGCCGATAACGACCCGGCGGTGGCCGCGATTGTCATCACGGGCAGTGGCAAGGCGTTCTCGGGGGGTGCAGACATCCGCGAATTCAACACGCCCGCAGCCACCGCCGAGCCGAACCTCAATAGCGTGATCGCCGCGCTCGAGGCGTCGAGCAAGCCGATCGTTGCTGCCATTCATGCCGTGGCCATGGGCGGCGGTCTGGAGCTGGCCATGGGCTGCCATTTCCGCGTCGTGCAAAAGGGCGCCCAGATCGCGCTGCCCGAAGTCAAGCTTGGCCTCTTGCCTGGCGCAGGCGGCACGCAGCGGCTGCCGCGCCTGATTGGCGCTGAGATGGCGTTAAACATGATCGTCTCTGGCACCACCGTGCCGGCGGAAAAACTTGCGGGCACGGCGCTTTTTGACGAAATTGTCGAGGGCGACGTCCTGGCTGCAGGCATCGCCTTTGCCGAAAAGGCCGTGGACAGCAAGCTGCCGCTGAAAAAGGCGCGCGACATCAAGCTCGATGTGCCGACCGCAGAGGGATTTTTCCAGTTCGCGCGCAACACGGTTGGCGCTGTCGCCAAGAATTATCCTGCCCCGCTCAAGTGCGTCGACGCGGTCGAGGCGTCGGTCTTGAAGAAGTTCGACGAAGGCATGGCGATCGAGCGCGAGGCGTTCGTCTATCTCGTGCAGACGACCGAATCGAAAGCGTTGCGGCACGCATTTTTCGGCGAGCGCGCGGCAAGCAAGATCGCCGACGTGCCCGAGGGCACCGCGACGCGGCCGATCAATCGCGTTGCGGTGATCGGCGCAGGCACCATGGGCGGCGGCATCGCCATGAAC
Organism: Gammaproteobacteria bacterium; assembly: GCA_903970185.1. GTDB lineage: Bacteria > Pseudomonadota > Gammaproteobacteria > Burkholderiales > Burkholderiaceae_D > CAJCIC01. The sequence goes on along the minus strand of CAJCIC010000114.1, from coordinate 4,551 downwards.
TTCGCCAATGCCGGCATCGCCGTGACCGTGCTTGAAATGAAGCAGGAAGCGCTGGACAAGGGCTTGGCCACGGTTCGCAAGAACTACGAGAACTCGGCGAAAAAGGGCAAGCTGACCGAGGCCAAGCTGGCCGAGCGCATCGGCCTCATTACGGGGTCGCTGTCCTATGACGACATCAAGGATGCCGACCTTGTGATCGAAGCCGTCTTCGAGGAGATTGGCGTCAAGGAGCAGGTCTTCAAGAAACTCGACGAAGTGATGAAACCCGGCGCCATCCTGGCATCGAACACCTCGACTTTGGATGTCGATCGCATCGCTTCGTTCACGAAGCGCCCCGAAGACGTCGTTGGCATGCATTTTTTCAGTCCTGCCAACGTCATGAAACTGCTGGAAATCGTGCGTGGCAAGAAGACCGCGAAAGACGTGCTGGCCACGGTCATGCAGATCTCCAGGAAGATCAAGAAGACGGGGGTCGTCTCTGGCGTTTGCGACGGCTTCATTGGCAACCGCATGATCGAGCAGTACAGCCGCCAGGCCGGCTTTCTGCTTGAAGAAGGAGCGCTGCCGCAGCAAGTTGACAAGGCCATCGAGAAGTTCGGCTTTGCCATGGGACCGTTTCGCATGGGCGATCTCGCCGGCAATGACATTGGCTGGGCGATCCGCAAAAGGCGCTATGTCGACAAGCCCGGCATCGTGTATTCGAAAACCGCCGACCGGCTTTGCGAGATGGGCCGTTTTGGCCAGAAGACAGGCGCTGGCTGGTACGACTACAAGGCGGGCGACCGCACGCCGTATCCGTCGCAGCTGGTCGATGACATGGTGATTGCCACATCGCAGGAACTCGGTGTTGAAAGGCGCAAGATCAGCGATGCCGAAATCGTCGAGCGGCTGGTGTTTGCGCTCGTCAACGAAGGTGCGTACATCCTCGAGGAGGGCATCGCCCAGCGCGCCTCGGACATCGACATGGTGTATCTGACCGGCTACGGTTTTCCGATCTATCGCGGAGGCCCGATGTTCTACGCCGATACCGTAGGCCTCGCCAATGTGCTGCGCACGATGCAGAAGTACGCGCGCGGCCGCCACGGCGATGCCTGGAAGCCCGCACCGCTTCTCGCGCGCCTTGCAGCCGAGGGCAAGACGTTCAACTAATGCACGGATGCGCCACTTTCGTTCGCATCGCAACTGCTTAAGGAGTAGTCAATGGAAGACGCAGTGATTGTATCTACCGCCCGCACCGGCCTTGCCAAGTCGTGGCGCGGCGCGTTCAACATGACCCACGGCGCAACGCTTGGCGGCCACGTCGTCAAGCACGCAATGGAGAGGGCGGCAATTGAGCCTGGCATGGTCGAAGATGTGATCATGGGCTGCGCCAATCCGGAAGGCGCAACCGGTGCCAACATCGCGAGGCAGATTGCGCTTCGCGCCGGCTGCCCGGTTTCCGTGTCCGGGCTCACCGTCAACCGTTTTTGCTCAAGCGGGCTGCAAACCATCGCCCTTGCCGCCCAGCGCGTGCAAAGCGGTGAAGGCGATGTCTACGTCGCAGGCGGGGTCGAGTCGATCTCGTGCGTGCAAAACGAATCGAATCGCCACATGCTCGCCGAGTACTGGCTGACCAAGCACAAGCCCGAGATCTACTGGAGCATGCTGCAAACCGCCGAGACCGTGGCCAAGCGCTATAACATCTCGCGCGAAGCGCAAGACCACTACGGCGTCGAGAGCCAGCTGCGTGCCGCCCGATCGCAGGCCGAAGGCAAGTTCAAGGATGAGATCGTGCCGATGACAACCACCATGGGTGTTGCCGACAAGACCACGGGCATGCTTGGCACGAAGGAAGTGACGATCGCAGCCGATGAGGGCATTCGTGCCGACACCACCTATGAAGGCGTGTCGAAGATCAAGCCGGCTCTGCCTGGCGGCGTGATTGCCGCAGGCAATGCGAGCCAGTTCTCCGATGGCGCATCGGCGGCTGTCGTCATGAGCGCCAAGCTCGCAGAAAAAAAGGGCATCAAGCCGCTGGGAATTTTTCGTGGCTTTGCGGTGGCCGGCTGCGAGCCCGACGAAATGGGCATCGGCCCTGTGTATGCCATCCCGAAACTTCTTGAGCGCACCGGCAAGACCGTCGCCGACATCGGCCTTTGGGAGTTGAACGAGGCGTTTGCCGTCCAGGTGATCTATTGCCGCGACAAGCTTGGCATTCCCAATGACCGCCTGAACGTCGATGGCGGGGCCATCGCCGTGGGTCATCCCTATGGCGTCACCGGCGCGCGTCTTGTCGGTCACGCCCTGATCGAAGGCAAAAGGCGCGGCGAGAAATATGTCGTTGTCACCATGTGCATTGGCGGCGGCATGGGCGCTGCGGGTCTTTTCGAGGTGCTCTGAAGACTCAAGCCGCACGTCGCGAAAGCCATGGCGTCGACGATCCTGTCAAGGCGTGACCTCGAGTTTCTGCTCTACGAGTGGCTCGATGTCACTTCGCTATGCAGCGCGCCACGCTATGCCGATCACTCGCGCGAAACCTTCGATGCCGCGCTTGATACCTGCGAGAAGATCGCGACCGAACTGTTTGCACCGCATAACAAGAAGGCCGACGCCAACGAGCCCCACTTTGACGGCGAGCGTGTCCACATCATTGCCGAAGTTGCCGTTGCGCTCAAGGCATTTAACGACGCCGGCCTCATGGCTGCAGGGCAGGACTATGACCTGGGCGGCATGCAACTGCCGGCAGTCGTCGAGAAAGCCGGCTTTGCCTACTTCAAGGGCGCAAACGTTGGCACCTCGTCGTACCCGTTTTTGACCATTGGCAATGCCAATTTGCTGCTTGCCCACGGCAGCAAAGAGCAGATCGAACGCTTTGTGCGGCCGATGATGACCGGGCGCTTTTTTGGCACCATGTGCCTCTCCGAGCCGCAGGCAGGCTCGTCGCTGGCTGACATCACGACCCGCGCCGAGAAACGCGAGGAGGGCGAATTCCGGCTCTTTGGCAGCAAGATGTGGATCTCCGCTGGCGAGCACGAGCTCTCGCAAAACATCGTCCACCTGGTTCTCGCGCGCATTCCAGGGGCACCTGCCGGGGTGAAGGGCATCTCGCTTTTCATCGTCCCCAAGTTTCTCGTCAACGCCGATGGCAGCGTCGGCGAGCGCAATGACGTCGTGCTTGCCGGGCTCAATCACAAGATGGGCTATCGCGGCACGACCAACACCCTTTTGAATTTTGGCGAGGGTAAATACCAGCCGAAGGGAGCGCCTGGCGCGATTGGCTACCTGGTCGGCGCCGAGAACAAGGGGCTGGCAGCGATGTTTCACATGATGAACGAGGCGCGCATCGGCGTTGGCCTTGGCGCCACCGTGCTTGGCTACACCGGTTATCTGCACGCACTGGAGTACGCGCGCAACCGGCCGCAAGGGCGCCTGCCGGAATCAAAGGATCCCGCCGCAGCGCAAGTGCCGATCATCGCGCACAGCGATGTCAAGCGCATGTTGCTCGCCCAGAAGGCCTACGTCGAAGGCGCGCTCGGGCTTTGCCTTTACTGTGCACGGCTGGTCGATGTCGAGCGCGTCGCGCAAACCGAAAAGGAGAGGTCGGAGGCGACCCTCTTGCTCGACATCTTAACGCCGATCGCGAAAAGCTGGCCGAGTCAGTGGTGCCTCGAAGCCAACAGCCTTGCGATTCAGGTCCATGGCGGCTATGGCTATACACGCGACTACAACGTCGAGCAGTTTTATCGCGACAACCGCTTGAATCCGATCCACGAAGGCACGCATGGCATCCAGGCGCTCGATCTGCTCGGCCGCAAGGTGGTCATCGATTCGGGCCGCGCTTTCGACCTGCTCGTGGCGCGCATCGAAGAGACCCTGATGTCTGCGCGCAGTGCCGAGGATGCGCGCGTGCCGCATTTTGCCCATGCGCTTTTTGCCCTCGTCAACCGGCTCAAGGCGACCACCAGGATCCTGCATGGCGCAGGCGATGTGCGCAAAACTCTGGCCAATGCCAGCACCTACCTCGAAGCTTTCGGCCACGTCGTCGTTGCGTGGATCTGGCTGCAGCAGGCGTTGATCGCCTTGCGCGGCCTAAACGCGCCATCGCCGGATTTGCAAAGCAGCGATTTCTATTCCGGCAAACTCGCCGCGTGCAGGTATTTCTATCGCTTCGAGCTGCCCAAGGTGGCGCCGATGCTTGATCTGCTTGACGAGCTCGATACCACCACGCTCGATGTCAAGGAGGCGTGGCTTTGACGCGTTTACAACATGACAGGACCCACTTATGAGTATCAAGGCACTATTTGATCTGACCGGGCGCACCGCACTCGTCACCGGCGGATCGCGGGGACTCGGCCTGCAGATTGCAGAAGCGCTCGGCGAGCAGGGTGCAAAACTGGTCCTGACCTCGCGCAAACAGGCCGATCTTGACGAGGCTGTCGCCCACTTGCAGCATCTTGGCATCACCGCGACCGCAATCGCCTGCGACCTCTCGGATGCGGCGGCTGCGACCGCGGCGGTCGAGGCAGCGCTTGCGCGCGTTGGCCACCTCGATATTCTCATCAACAACGCCGG
>CAJCIC010000113.1 GCA_903970185.1 Gammaproteobacteria bacterium | reverse complement strand
GCCAGTGCTCTGGCGGTTTTTTTTTGTCCAGCCCAACGATGACGACCTATGCCGCATAACACCGATGACTTGCGCATCCGCGAGATCAAGGAGCTCACGCCGCCCTCGCACCTGGTGCGCGAATTTTCCTGCACCGAACAGGTGTCGCGCGTCGTCCACGATGCGCGCCTCGCGATCCACGGAATTCTTGATCGCAAGGACGACCGCCTGCTCGTCGTCATCGGGCCCTGCTCTATCCACGACCCGGCCGCGGCCCGCGAATACGCCGCGCGGCTTGTCAAGGAGCGCGAGCGCCACATCGACGATCTGGAAATCGTCATGCGGGTTTACTTCGAGAAGCCACGAACCACCGTGGGCTGGAAGGGGCTCATCAACGATCCCGATCTCGATGGCAGTTTCCAGATCAACAAGGGCCTAAGGCAGGCGCGCGAGCTGCTCCTTGACATCAACGCCATGGGGCTGCCTGCCGGCTGCGAGTATCTCGACATGATCACGCCACAATACATCGCCGACCTGGTCAGCTGGGGCGCGATTGGCGCGCGCACCACCGAGTCGCAAACCCATCGCGAGCTGGCCTCCGGACTGTCGTGCCCGGTCGGCTTTAAGAACGGCACCGACGGCAACATCCGCATCGCCATTGATGCCATCAAGGCGGCATCGCAGCCGCACCACTTTCTCTCGGTGACCAAGGGCGGCCATTCGGCGATCGTGTCGACCAACGGCAACGAGGACTGCCACATCATCCTGCGCGGCGGCCGCGCGCCCAACTACGACGCCAACAACGTTGCCATCGCCTGCCAGGAGATCGCACGACAGGGGCTTGCCGAGCGCCTCATGATCGACGCCAGCCACGCCAACTGCCGCAAGGATCCACAAAACCAGACGCAAGTCGCAGCCGATATTGCCGAGCAGCTCGAAAACGGCGAGGAACGCATCATCGGCGTCATGCTCGAGAGTCATCTTGTCGCGGGGCGCCAGGATTTGAAGCCGGGTCGGCCGCTGACGTATGGCCAGAGCATCACCGATGGCTGCCTCGGATGGCAATCCAGCGTCGAGACGCTGCAAACCCTGGCCCAAGCCGTGCGCAATCGACGCCTGCGCCTGTCCGAACTCGCGCTCGATGCGCCCGATGCGAGGCACGCGCGCTAAGGCCCTACGACGCAGCCTCGCCCGCGTTCTTGCGCGGCTGCCACTGCACGTCGCCGCGGCCGGCGTAGCGATTGAGGCTGCGTGAAAGCACAAAGAACAGATCCGACAGGCGATTGAGATATTGCCGCGCCTCGTTGCGAACCGGCTCGCTCGCGGCCAGGCTGACGACAGAACGCTCGGCGCGCCTGCATACCGTGCGTGCGATATGGCACTGGGCCGCGGCGGGCGATCCGCCTGGCAAGATGAATTCCTCAAGCCTCGGCAGGCTGCCGTTAAACAGTGCCAGGGCATCATCGAGCATGAGCACCTGGCGCTCGCTTAACATGGCGTAGCCCGGGATCGACAGCTCGCCGCCGAGATCGAACAGGTCATGCTGCACGTCGTGTAACAGGCGCGTCACGGCTTCAGGCAGATCATGCGTGAGCAAAACGCCAATCGCCGAGTTCAGTTCATCGACCTCGCCCATGGCGGCAACCCGCTGGTCGTCCTTTTGCACGCGCGTGCCATCGCCAAGCCCGGTCGTGCCGTCATCACCGGTGCGGGTAGCAATCGAGGTCAAGCGCTTGCCCATTTGGCGCCGTTCACTAAAAAGAGCGATTATAGGGTTCCACCGGGCCAAGGAGCCTTCGTTGAATCATCCCGCAGCGGCTTTCGCCACCCAAAAACGCGCCTTGCCCGAGGCCTTCGTCGCCGCCCTGACCGCCTGCTTTGGCGAGCGCTTCTCGATGGCCGGCGCAATTTGCGACGCGCACGGCAAGGATGAGTCGATGCTCGATCCGATGCCGCCTGACGGCGTCGTCTTTGCCGAGACCACCGAAGACGTGCAGACGGCGATGCTGCTTTGCCAGCAGTACCGGGTGCCGATCATTGCCTATGGTACAGGGTCGTCGCTCGAGGGCCACCTGCTCGCGCTAGACGGCGGCATCTCCCTTGACGTCTCGCGCATGACGCGCATTCTCGCCATCCATGCCGAAGACCTGACGGCGACGGTCGAAGCCGGCGTGACGCGCGAGGCACTGAACGCCGCGCTGAAGGACACCGGACTGTTTTTTCCGATCGATCCGGGCGCAGATGCATCGCTTGGCGGCATGAGCGCAACGCGCGCGTCGGGCACCAACGCCGTGCGCTACGGCACGATGCGGGAAAACGTGCTTTCACTGAAGGTCGTGACCGCCGATGGCAAGATCGTGCGTACGGCAAGGCGCGCGCGCAAGTCGTCTGCAGGCTATGACCTGACGCGCATTTTCGTGGGCAGCGAAGGCACGCTTGGCATCATCACCGAGGTCACCGTCAGGCTCTATCCGCAGCCTGAGGCGATCAGCGCTGCGATCTGCAACTTCGATACCACCGAAGCGGCAGTCGCCTGCGTCATCCAGACCATCCAGCTTGGCATTCCGGTGGCCCGCGTCGAGTTCCTCGACGCTGCCTGCGTTCGCGCCCTCAACGCCCACAGCCACATGGACTTGCGCGAGACGCCCTTGTTGCTGTTCGAATTTCACGGCACCCCGGCAAGTGTTGCCGAGCAGGCCGCGCAGGTGCAAGAGATCGCGCGCGATCATGGCGGCCAGGATTTCTCCTGGGCCACCGCCAAGGAAGACCGCACACGGCTTTGGAAGGCGCGCCACAAGGCCTATTTTGCCGGGCTGCAGATGAAGCCTGGCACGCGCGCGCTGACGACCGATGTGTGCGTGCCGATTTCGGCACTGGCCGAGAGCATCACGACGACCAGCGCCGAGTTGCGGGCCTCGAAGCTGCCATCGATGATCGTTGGCCACGTCGGTGACGGGAACTACCACGTCATGCTTCTGGTCGATCCCAACGTCCCTGCCGACTACGAAGAAGCAGAAAGCATCAACCGCCGGCTGGTGTCGCGCGCCATCCAGATGGACGGCACGTGTACGGGCGAGCACGGCGTCGGGCTGCACAAGATGCAGTTCCTGCTCGAAGAACACGGTGAAGACGCCCTGGACTTGATGCGGCAGCTAAAAAACGCCTTTGATCCCAACAACATCCTCAATCCGGGCAAGATCTTTCCTGCTGCATCGAGCGCGTAGGCCCGCTGTCCGCAAGCGGGGCGCCCGTCTTTTGCGCTCTCCCGTCGCAACGCGGGTCGTGGCCGGCACGGGCAGGCTCGGGCTCCTGGCGCTCCTTGCGTTGTGGCTCGGCGGCTGCGCGACCCTTCCCGATCACGTCGAGCGCTTGCCGTCCTCGGCCGAAGATGGCAGCGGCACTGCCCTTTGCAACATTGTCGATCACGTCCTGCCGGGCGATCCGCTCCTCACGGTGTCGGGATTTCGCCTCTTGCCCACCGGTGGTTTTGCACTTGACGCCCGGCTTGCCCTGGCCGCGCGCGCTAAGCGCACGCTTGACGTCCAGTACTACCTGATTGCCAACGACGAGACCGGCGTGCAGTTCCTCGCGGCACTTAAGGATGCCGCCCTGCGCGGCGTGCGCGTGCGCATTCTCCTTGATGATTTCTACACCTCGGGCGAAGACAGCATGCTCGAAGGCCTTGCTGCCTATCCCAACGTCGAAATCCGGCTGTTCAATCCGATGCCGCTTGGCCGCGGCTCGACTGCGACACGCCTTCTGATGTCACTTGGCGAGCTCGCACGCGTGAACCGGCGCATGCACAACAAGTTGTTCATTGCCGACAACTGCATGGCGATTTCCGGTGGCCGCAATATCGCCAACGAATATTTCACGCGCGCGGGCACCAACAGTTTTGTCGATCTTGACGTCCTGTCGGCAGGCCCTGTCGTGAAAACCCTGTCCTCGGTGTTTGATACCTACTGGATGAGCGATGTCGTCTATCCGCTCTTTAGCATCGATGCGCCGCCGCGTGACCCGCTCGCTGCGCAGCGCGAGTTTGACCATGATGTCGACTCGATAAGGCCCGATGCGAGAGGGCGAAAGAGGGCGTTGGCTGCGAGCCAGCAGAAGGCGCCGTCGGCCGAGCTTGGCGTGACGCCCCTTGATGATGACGACGTCGTCAAGCCCGCAGAAAGTACCCAGGCTCCACTTGCAGCAACTGACCCGCTTGGGCACCGGCCGGTCAGCGAAGACCTGGAATCGGGCGACATGGAACTGCACCAGGCGATAGCCGAGGTGCTCGCCGATTCACCGCAAAAGGCCGCCGGGCTTAACTCCACTACGTTAAAGGGCACGGTCACCCTTGACATCGACGAAGAGATCGCTCAGGCGCGCTCGGAAATTCTCATCGTCTCACCCTACCTCGTGCCGGGAAAGACGGCCATGGCCAACATCCGCGATGCCATCGCGCGCGGTGTCAAGATCACGATCGTGACCAATTCGCTTGCCGCAAGCGATGCGCCGATTGTCTATGTCGGCTACCGGCGTGATCGCATGCAGCTCCTAAGACTCGGCGTGACGATCTACGAACTCAGTCCGCAGATTGCCTCAGCGCGCGTCAAGCTTGGTGATTTCCGCTCGCAACTGGGCCGTTTGCACGCGAAAGCCGTGATGATCGATGGCCGGCGCATTTTTGTCGGGTCGATGAACATGGATGGCCGGTCCGGCCACGAGAACACCGAAACCGGCATCATTCTTGAAAGCCAGACCTTTGCCGCCGAACTGAAGGAGTTGATCGATCGGGACATCGAACTCGGGTCCTATCGCGTCCGCCTTAACAAGGAGGGCTCACTGGTTTGGGTGAGCCACATCGCCGGGCACGAACAGATCGTGCACGAGGAACCCGGGGTCAGTTTTTTCGAGAAGGCGTATCTTGACATGCTTGCGCCTTTTGCCCCGGAAAGTCTGCTCTAGGTGGCCCTTTGCGTGCCACAGCGCGCGTGCTACCTTAGACCTTGCCTCCTTTCCTCCGAAAATGATGGGGCTGCCCAGTGTTGGGGCTCAACCCCGCAATTTCCCGCCGAGCTGATGAACGCCCTACCCCAGATCCACGCCTCGCGCCAGCAGGAAGTCGCCCGCGCACTTGCCGCGGTGTTGCCCGAAGATGCATTGCTTGTCGCCGCCGAAGACACCCGACCCTACGAGTGCGACGGCCTTACGATGTATCGCGAGCTGCCGATGATCGTGGCCCTGCCGGAAACCGAGGCCGAGGTCGTTGAGATCCTGAAGATCTGCAATGCCCTGGGCGTTGCGGTGGTCGCGCGCGGCGCGGGAACCGGCCTCTCCGGAGGCGCGATGCCGCATAAGGAGGGCGTGCTGCTGGGCCTTGCGCGACTGAACCGCATCCTCGAGCTGGATTGCGACAATGGCACGGCGAGGGTGCAACCCGGCGTGCGCAACCTCGCGATCTCGGAAGCTGCAGCACCCTTTGGGCTTTACTATGCCCCCGACCCGTCGTCGCAGATCGCCTGCACCATCGGTGGCAACGTCGCGGAGAATTCCGGGGGCGTGCACTGTCTGAAGTACGGCTTGACCGTGCACAACGTCCTGCGCGTGCGCGGCGTCACAAGCGCGGGCGAGATCGTCGAGCTTGGCAGCAGTGCCCCTGACGCCCCTGGCTATGACTTGCTGGCGCTTTCGATCGGCTCGGAAGGGATGCTGCTTGTCACGACCGAAGTGACGGTGAAACTGATTCCGAAACCTGCCATGGCCCGGGTCGTGATGGCCTCGTTTGCCGATGTCGAGACCTCGGGCGACGCGGTCGCCGCCGTG
>CAJCIC010000112.1 GCA_903970185.1 Gammaproteobacteria bacterium | reverse complement strand
GCCGATTGGCTTGCTGCGGGCATTGTCACCGGGGTCGAGTGAAATACCGAAACGGATTGGCTTATACGGGTAAAGCGCTAAGGGATCCTTAGCGCTTTACCATCGCAACATTCGTTGTCGGCACCGCTACTTCTGACGCCCCCTGCCAACCTCCACCCATCGCGCGGAACGTCGCCACCGCGGCGCGCGCGTCGTCGGCGTGCACTCGGGCGAGCTCGTTGCGCGCGGCGAGTAGCTGACGATCTTCGTCCAGCACTTCGATCAAGCTGACTGCACCGCCCTTGTAGGCATCTTGAGCGGCGTCTCGTGCCTGCTCGTGTGCAGTGACTTCCTGCGTGAGCTCGCGGTGCTGCACCTCCAGTTCGGCCAGTGCGGTAATGGCGTCTTCCACATCTTCGGTCGCGCGCAACATGGATTGGCGATATTGCGCTAGAGCCTCTGCATTGGCGCCCTTGGCTTGGGCCACCTCGGCGTCGATGCGCCCAAAATCAAATAGTCGCCAATGCAGGCCCAACGTCGCTTGCGGCTGAAATGCCGCGCCCGAAAAAAGCGAGCCGTTCTGGAGGCTTTCGAACCCAAGCAGTGCGCCTAGCGACACCTTCGGGTAATACTCCGCCACCGCTACACCGATCCGGGCATTAGAAGCGGCCAAGGTGCGTTCGGCTGCAATGACATCGGGGCGACGACGCAGCAGCATGGCCGGGCCACCTTCACCGTCAACACCGGGCACGCTGAAGGACTGCGAACTGTTTTGCAGTTCATTGGCGTACGTGCCCGGTGTTGCGCCCATCAAGACATCGAGACGATTCAATTGCTGAGCCAGAGTAATTTGCAGCGGTGGCAAGGTCGCCTGCGCTTCAAGCACGAGCGCTTGCGCCTGAGCCAATTCACGCGACGTAGCCAAGCCCCCGGCGAGCCTGACTTTGACCAGGTCGAGCAGCTGCGCTTCCGTATCGATCTGCTGCTGCGTGAGGCGAATCTGCTCCTGTACGCCTCTTACCTGAAAATAGGCATCGGCAGCCTCTGCTGCGACGGATACGCGAACGCCAGCTTGGCTCGCCTCCGCCGCCTGTGCTTCCGCCCTCGCCGCCTCTGCACCGCGATGCAGCCCACCGGCAATGTCCAGCTCCCAACTCGCGCCCACGCCGATGTCTTTCAGCGTTTGCGAGCGTGTATAGCCAGGGAAACCGTGAGCGACCTCACCAAGCGGGCCATTCAGTGATTGGCGCTGTTGCACCACTTGCGCATCCAGACTGCCCTGGGGCGCCAACTGCGCGCCAGCTTCACGGGCGGCGGCACGCGCCTGATCAACGCGCGCGATGGCTGCAGCCAGATCAAGATTTTCAGCTAACGCACGTTGGATGATGCGCGTAAGTTCCGGATCATTGAAGCCTGTCCACCAGCTATCGAGCGCTGGCGCAGGTGCCGTGTTCACGCGACTAGCGAGTAACGACTGTTGCGCGTAATCGTGGTTGACCTTTACGTCAGGCCGAACGTAGTTAGGCCCAACCGTGCAAGCGGCGAGACCACTGACGGCAATCGCACAGACAGCCACGCGCAAAATCGTCCGCCACGCGGAACCCACTTTGAGGGGAGAGTTCATGACGATAATCCGGCAAGAATGAGAGAGTGAAGTTTCATATCCGTGTGCTCAGTGCGCGTCTGCAGAGGGAGCGCTAGGCGGGGCGACCTTGCGCATCAACGGCACCGTGGCGGTGGCAATAACGAAACACACCATGATCGCCAGGAATGCATCGGCATAAGACAGCGTCTGCGCCTCGCGAAATGCTAAGGACCAGAGTTGATGGAGTGCGCCATCACCCGATCCATCGGGCACGGGCCCAAGATCGGCCAGGTGCCCACCCGTCTGTGCCAACCACTGGTTCATCGCTTCGTTGGTGGTGTTTAAGTGCTCGGCCATCCGATAAAAATGCAGGTTGGTACGGTCGTTGAGAATCGTGGCGCAAACGGCAATGCCGATGGCCCCGCCAAGATTGCGCATCAAGTTGAACAATCCAGAAGCGAGCTTCAGCCGCGAGGGAGCCAGGCTTCCGAGGGTGAGCGTCACTGTCGGCGGAATGGCCAGCTGTTGTGCCATGCCGCGCAAGGCCTGTGGCAGAAGCAACTCATGACCGCCCCAGTCATGGGTAATAGGGGCGAAATTCCACATGGAGATAGCAAATAGCGCCAGGCCTGCCATCAATATCCAGCGCAAATCGAAGCGCTGTGCGAGATACGAGTACAGCGGAATAGTGAGAATCTGGAACACACCAGTGGAAAAGACCGCTTCGCCAATTTCCAACGCGCTATAACCGCGCACATTTCCGAGAAACAAAGGAGTTAGATAGATCGTGGCGAATAGCCCGATGCCGCTAACGAAAGAGAAGAAACAGCCAAGGGCGAAGTTGAGATCGCGAAGCGCACGCAGATCCACCACGGGATGATCGTACGTTAGGCTGCGCACGATAAAGCCAATGCCGGTCAAGCCGGAAATCCATGCCGTGGTCAGGATCGTGCTATCGCTGAACCAGTTCCAGCGAGGCCCTTCTTCCAGTGTGTACTCAAGACAGCCTAGAAAGATGGCGAGCAACACCATGCCCACATAGTCGGCGCGACGCAGTAGCGACAGTTCCGGCGCATCGATTTTTACCAACGTAGGCACCGCGATTGTTACGAAGATGCCAGGCAGCAGATTGATGTAGAACAGCCAGTGCCAGGATGCATTGTCGGTAATCCATCCGCCGAGGGTCGGACCAAGGGTCGGCGCTAAAGAAGCCAAGGCGCCGATGGTCGCGGCAGCAATCACTCGCTGCTTGCCACCGAAGAAAACGAAGGCCGTAGTGAAGACCATCGGGATCATCGAACCGCCGAGGAACCCTTGCAGTGCCCGGAACACGATCATGCTTTGGATATTCCAGGCCGCACCGCAAAACATGCTGGTGATCGTGAAGCCGGCTGCGGATGCAGCAAACAACCATCGCGTAGAAAATACGCGAGACAGCCATCCTGATAACGGGATCACGACGATCTCGGCGATCAGATAACTGGTCTGCACCCAGGCGGTTTCATCGGTACCTGCGGACAGACCGCCGCCGATATCACGGAGCGACGCCGACACGATCTGGATGTCCAGCAACGCGATGAACATGCCCACACACATGCTCGCGAAGGCGAACACCTTTTGGGTCATGCTCAGTGTCGATGGATCCATCAACGCTGAGCGACCAGCCGCGGATACTGTGGTGCTCATGGCGAGTTGGCACGATCCGCGTCACGCGTATCCACGTCGGCTACAACCGACAGGCCAGGCCGAAGCACGCCGAGCAACGCGTCTTTGGGATCGAGCACCACGCGCACCGGCACGCGCTGGACGATCTTGGTGAAGTTGCCAGTGGCATTTTCCGGAGGAAGAACGCTGAATTGCGCACCCGTGGCCGGCGCAAGACTTGCCAAATGGCCGTGGAAAACTCGGCCAGGCATGACATCCGCACGGATCTCCACAGGCTGGCCTTCGTGCATGCGGGCGAGTTGGTCTTCCTTGAAGTTGGCATCAACCCACAGACCCTGTGCCGGCACCACTGCGAGCAGCTGCGTACCTGCTGCGGCAAACGAGCCGACGCGTGCACGACGATTGCCCACCACGCCGTCGACGGGAGCACGTAGTTCGGTGTAGCTCACGTTGAGCTGTGCGATGTCGCGTTCCGCCTTGGCCTGCGTCAATGCCGCGTTCGCCTGCAGCTTTTGCGTGGCAATCACATCTAGCTGGGTTTGCGCGGCGACCTGCGCTGCCCGAGCCTTCTCGGTATTGGCCTGAGCGGTTTTATACGTTGCATCCGCGCGCTGCGCACTTTCGATGGATACGGCAGAACGACTGGAAAGTTCGCGATAACGTGTCTCGTCGTCGCGCGAGCGCACAGACTCGGCATCCGCCGCGGCAACCTCGGCCTTCGCCTGGTTGATAACGGCCTGTTGCAAATGTTCGGTAGCGTCGAGATTGGCCAGCAATGCTTGCTGTGCGGCGACGGCCCCCTGCGCCTTGTCCAGTGCCGCTCGGTAATCGCGATCATCGATCTTCACCAGAAGATCGCCAGCATGTACGGCCTGATTATCCGTCACGGCCAGGTGAGTGATGTAGCCCGACACCTTGGGGCCAATCACCGTTACGTCACCGCCGACGTATGCATCGTCGGTGTTCTCGATATAGCGCCCGACGGCCCACCAGTGAGTGCCATAGACGATGGCTGCAACAAGCGCCACGCCGATGGCGATCCTCAGCGCATATTTGCGCCGGCTGCGAGGAGCAGGCGCGACGTCCGGCGGGACTTCCGCACGTTCAACAGCAACGACGGTGTTCATGAAGACGGCTCCGAAAGGCTTTTTTGAAATGAAGGTGATTCGCGCAGTTGTGCGCGTCGCTGCTGACTGAGTTCGATGCGCGCACGCATGCGCGCATTAGCTGCGGGCCCGGCTTGCACGGCGTGGTGTTCTTGCGATATCGGATCGCCGGTGTGGGCGTCGACCAATATCGGTTCCGCCATGCGATGGGTGCGCTCATCCGCGAGAAACGTGCTGATCCCTTCCGATGCAAAGTGACGATTGCCCCAGGTCATCAGCGAGAGCAGCACCGGGCGAAAGTCTCGCCCTACTTCTGTGAGCATGTACTCATAGCGCGCCGGTCGGCTGTTATAGCGACGACGCTCAAGTAGCCCACTCTCGACCAGTCCTTTCAGGCGGCGACTGAGCATGTTCGGCGCAATACCCAGGCTTTCCTGGAACTCGTCGAACCGGGTCATGCCGTAAAAGGCATCCCTCAAAATCAACATGCTCCACCACTCACCCGCCCTTTCAAGGCTCCGAGCGATAGGGCATTGCATGTCTTTAAAGCTCGTCCGTTGCATGGCTCGATGCCTGCCGCCCGTTATTAAATTATGGTCATAATATAATAAGCAACTAGCATCATGCAAGTGACTTTTTCTGAACAAGGATCGATGCGCCTGCCCGGCGGACAGGCTTAAGGGTCAGCAGTACAGCAGGCCTGGTGCCTGATAATTATTTGGCCGATTCGACCAGGGCGAGTGCCGCCCGCCGTCCATTGAGGAGTATTTGATCGGACAAAGCCGGGTCGCTCACCGCGCGCGCCAAGACCAGCGTGCCAACCAGCGTGGCGACTATCGACATGGCAATCCCACGACGCTGCTTAGTGGGCAAGCTCGAAGGCAGCCCGCCTGCAATCAAGTCCGTCAATTGCTCGATGCCCTCACTGAACGTCGCGCGCACGAATGTGGAGCCCCGCGCTATCTCGGCGGAAAGTGCTGCCGCAACGCAGCCTTTCGCAACGTGTTGGCGGTGTTCCTTACTGAGATAGCTATCGATGAGCGCTTCCAAGCCGCCGCCTTTGGCTTGCTTGAGCGCATTGCTTAATCGCTGGTAGGTTCCTTGCCAGGCAAGCGCTATGGCCTCGCTCGCGAGATCATCTTTGGACTCGAAGTGATTGTAGAAACCACCTTGGGTGAGGCCTATGTCGCTCATCAAGTTGGCTACACCTACACCAGCAATGCCTTCTTCGCGAAAGCGCGCGGCGGCTGTCTCGACAATTCGCTGCCTGGTGGCCTCTTTGTGACCTTTCTCGTAGCGCACGATTCAACTCCTTCCAGCAATACGTCGGCTGAGCGCGACAATAACTGCAACTTTAGCGTGATGAGCCGCTTCTCGGCATGCTCATCCCATCCAGTTCGATGGCCACAGCAGTAGCCTCACCGCCGCCTATGCAGAGAGAAGCCACACCACGACGGCCACCAGTGCGGCGCAACGCATGGAGTAGCGTGACGATCAGTCGCGCGCCAGTGGCGCCAATCGGATGGCCAAGAGCGCAAGCGCCGCCGTGTACGTTTATCTTGTCGCGCGGAATGCCCAGCTCTTTCGCCGCCATCATCGGAACAACGGCAAACGCTTCGTTGATTTCAAACAGGTCGACCGCGTCGATATTCCAGCCGAGTCGGCGCAGCAGCTTTTGAATGGCGGGAAT
>CAJCIC010000111.1 GCA_903970185.1 Gammaproteobacteria bacterium | reverse complement strand
AGCCGCTGGCACAATCGGCAGCGCGCACGGCGTAGCCGTCCATCTGCGTATTGTCAGTCGCTGGCACATCGATCGTCGCGTGCTGATCGAAGGCCAAGACGCGACCCAGGGCAGAAAGGGTATCGACCGACTCGAAAGCATCGATCGGTGAAACCGCCGCGAGCATTGCGCTTAGGGCGTCGGCAACGGATACGAGCCTTTGTGTGGGAGAGTTCATCGTGCGATTCTACTCATGCGCCGCGGATCGGGCACTCGCTGCAGCGCCTGACGATCTCGGCCCTAACGGCACTTGTCGACGCATCGATGACACTCACATGTTGCGCCCGGCCCTCGAGGCCCTCGAAGCGCGCCGGGCGCGGCGGCACGAATCCAAGCGCCTCGCCAAGCGTTGCCTCGAACTTGGTCGGCTGGGCGGTTTCGAGCACGATCATCGGCGTTGCCTGGGCAACGCGCTTTGCAACCGCAAATGCCGCTGCCGTATGCGGATCCAGAAAGACGCCAAAATGCCGATGCGCGTACCTGATGGCCTCGATGCGCTCCAGATGCGTGCTTGCGCCCGAGACGAAGCCGAAGTCCTCGGCGACGCGGCGCCGGCCCTCGGCGCTGACCGAAAATTCGCCGTGCTCGGCAAGCAGTGACCAGTCGCGGCTGACCGCCGCCGCATCGCCATCGTGCAGATCAAAGATCAGGCGCTCGAAGTTCGATGCGCGGCTGATGTCCATCGACGGGCTGGATGTCGCGAGTACGCCGCTTGCCGCGCGCGGCCGGTAGCGGCCGGTCTGGAAGAACTCGTGCAGGACGTCGTTCTCGTTGGTGGCACAGACCAGCTTGGCAACGGGAAGTCCCATGCGCCGCGCCAGGTGGCCGGCATAGAGGTTGCCGAAATTGCCCGACGGCACGCAAAAGCTGACGCGCTCGACGTTGGATGTGGTCGCCGCGAAGTAGCCCTTGAAGTAGTAGACGACCTGGGCAACGAGGCGCGCCCAGTTGATCGAATTGACGGTCCCAATCGCGTAGTCTGCCTTGAATGCGGCGTCGCGGTTGATCTCCTTGACGATGTCTTGCGCTTCGTCGAAAACACCGCGCAGCGCGAGGTTGATGCAGTTGTCACTGTCAACCGAGTACATCTGTGCTGCCTGAAAGGGGCTCATCTTGCCGTAGGGCGAGAGCATGAAGACGCGGATGCGCGCCTTGTTGGCCATGGCACTGAGTGCCGCACTGCCGGTATCGCCCGAGGTCGCGCCAAGGATGTTAAGGCGCTTGCCGCTAGCGCCAAGCAGGTGCTCGAAAAGAGCGCCAAGCCATTGCATGGCGATATCCTTGAAGGCGAGCGTCGGGCCGTTTGACAGATGCAGGATGCCAAGCCTGTCGGTCAGCATCGACAGCGGCGTGATCTCGCTGCTGCCAAAGCGCGTCGCGGTATAGGTGGTATCGATCAGGCGCGACAACGTCTTGGCATCGATATCGGCAATGAACTTGGCGAGCACGGCGCGGCAAAGCGCCGGATATTCGAGGTAGCGCCAGGCGCCGAGCTCTTGCGCCGTCACCTCGGGAATGTGCGCTGGCACATACAGTCCGCCATCGGCTGCAAGGCCCTCTAGCGCAACCTCGCTAAAGCTCGCGGGCGCAACACCACCGCGGGTGCTGACATAAGGCGCCCTGGCGCTCACGCAAGCTCTTCAAGGCGGATCAGCACGGCCGAGCCAAGGACGCTGTCAAGCTCTTCGATCGCCGCGATCGCGGCGCGCACGCGCCATTCGAGAGCGCGATGGGTCAGCAAAATGATATCGGTCTGGTCCTGGTTCTCTTCAGGCTCGTGCTGCAGGAACGCGCCAATCGAAATCGACGCATCGGCGAGGATGCGCGTGACATCGGCAAGAACGCCGGGGCGATCGAGCACGCGCAGGCGCAAGTAGTAGGAGGTCTCGACATCGTCGATGGAAAGAATCGGCGTGGACACCAAGGCGTCGAGGCGAAAGGCGAGGTGCGGCACGCGGTTCTCGGGATCGGCCGTATGCAGTCGCGTGACGTCGACGAGGTCGGCAACGACTGCCGATGCGGTCGGCTCGGCGCCTGCGCCAGCGCCGCAATAAAGCGTCGCGCCAACCGCGTCACCCTGGATCAGGATGGCGTTGGTCACGCCCTCGACGCTGGCCATCAGGCGCCGGCTGGGAATCAGCGTCGGGTGCACGCGCAATTCGATACCTCGTTCGGCACGCCTTGCGATGCCCAAAAGCTTGATGCGATAGCCAAGCTGCTCGGCCGCCTGCATGTCGCGCAGCTCAAGGGCGCCGATGCCCTCGGTATAGCACGCGTGAAACTGCACCGGGATGCCAAATGCAATCGCGGCGAGAATGGAAAGCTTGTGCGCGGCATCGATGCCGTCGATGTCAAACGACGGATCGGCTTCGGCATAACCCAGCCGCTTGGCCTCGGCCAGCGCCATGGCGAAGCTCTTGCCTTCGCTGCGCATCGCCGACAGCACGAAGTTGCTGGTGCCATTGATGATGCCGGCAAGCCATGACAGGCGGTTGGCGGTGAGGCCCTCGCGCAACGCCTTGATGATGGGAATGCCGCCGCCCACTGCAGCCTCGAACGCGACCATGACGCCCTTCGCCTGCGCAGCCGCAAATATTTCGTTGCCATGATGTGCAAGCAGCGCCTTGTTGGCCGTGACGACGTGTTTGCCTGCAGCAATCGCACGCAGCACGAGTTCGCGCGCGAGCGTCTCGCCACCGATCAACTCGAGCACGATTTCGATGTCGGGATGCTCGACCACGGCAAACAGATCGCTCTGGATGGCGACTCCCGGGCCAAACACGGCGCGCGCCTTGGCCGGGTCGCGCGCGCCCACCAGGGTGATTTCGATTGCGCGTCCGGCACGGCGCGCAATTTCTTCCTGGTTGCGCGTCAAGACCCGAAACGTGCCACCCGCCACGGTGCCCGCGCCGAGCACGGCGATCTTGATCGATTCCATGATGAGTCGCTGGCGCCCGCGCTAGGCGACACGCACGACGGGTGCGTCGCGCCTTAACATGTCCTTGATGCCGCGCACGGCCTGGCGGATGCGCTGCTGGTTTTCGATCAGCGCAAAGCGCACGTGTGAATCCCCATAGTCACCAAAGCCGATGCCAGGCGATACCGCGACCCGGGCTTCCTTGAGCACCTTTTTTGCGAATTCGAGCGAGCCCATGTGCTTGTAGGCGGGAGGGATCTCTGCCCATATATACATCGATGCCTTGGGCGTCTCGACCATCCAGCCGGCCTCGTGCAAGCCCTGCACCAGCACGTCGCGACGCCTCTGGTATTCGAGGGCGATCGCGGCCACGCAGTCCTGGGGTCCTTCAAGGGCAGCGATCGCTGCCACCTGCAGCGGCGTGAAGGTGCCGTAGTCATGGTAGCTTTTCATGCGCGCCAAGGCCGACACCAGATCGCGATTGCCGACCATGAAGCCGATGCGCCAGCCGGCCATGTTGTAGCTCTTTGACATGGTGAAGAACTCGACTGCGACCTCGCGCGCACCGGCGACCTGCATGATGCTCGGCGCACGATAGCCATCGTAGGTGATATCGGCGTAGGCAAGGTCGTGCACGACAAGAATGTCGTGCTGGATGGCAAGCGCCACGATGCGCTCGAAGAAATGCAAATCGACACACTGCGCGGTCGGATTCGAAGGGAATCCGAGGATCATCATCTTGGGTTTCGGGATCGATTCGCGGATGGCACGCTCGAGCTCGGCAAAGAAATCGACGCCAGGCGTCATGCGCACCGAACGGATGTCGGCGCCGGCGATGACAGCGCCGTAGATATGAATCGGGTAACTCGGATTGGGAACGAGGACCGTGTCGCCGCGATCGAGGGTGGCCAGCATCAGGTGCGCCAGGCCCTCCTTCGAGCCGATGGTCACAATCGCCTCCAGGTCCGGATCGAATTCGACGCCGTAGCGCTTCAGATACCACTGGCAAATGGCGCGCCTCAGTCTCGGGATGCCCTTGGACACCGAGTAGCCGTGGGTGTTCGGACGTTTTGCCGCCTCGACGAGCTTGTCGACAATATGCGGCGGGGTTGGCCCGTCAGGATTGCCCATGCTCATGTCGATGATATCCTCGCCGCGCCTGCGCGCCGCCATTTTCAGCTCGGCGGTGATGTTAAACACATAGGGGGGAAGGCGCTTGATGCGCGAAAACTCTCTCATAAGGCCTTTTGCGTTCGGCGAATGTGCACGGGTCAATGTCGCACCGCACGAAAAGCTATAATTTAGTCGATTTACCGCATCCGCACCAAACCTTCTGGCCGACTTACATCCATGCGCTCCCAAAAGCGCGCCGGCACCCGTCACCTCCCGTGAAACTTCACTCCGAACAGCGTCCCTTCTACAACACTTTCACCGCTTACGGCCCGGGCTGGGTCGAAGTCAACGAAGTGCGACACACAACCAGCATCATCGTCATGCCAGAAGGCGACATCCTGCCCTGGCAGGTGCAACGCTTTGCCGAGCTGGACGCGACGAGCTTCTTGCCGATTCTTCCCCTTGCGCCTGAGATCGTCATCTTCGGCAGCGGCGACAAGCTGCGCTTTGCGCCCGCGCAGGTGCTGCGCGATTTCGCCTCAAAGCGCATCGGCATCGAGACCATGGATCTGTTCGCCGCGTGCAGGACCTACAACATCCTGATGACCGAAGGACGCAAGGTCGCAGCCGCGCTCTTGATCGAAATGCCAGGTCAGGTGTCGTGACCTTTGCATTCAGGAAAGGCTCATCGCTTGCGATCCTGGCGTTTCTTCTCATCGCCATCTGGCTTGGCGCGCTTGCGCCAAGGCAGCTGGCCAAAAGTGATGAAGGCCGCTATGCGGAAATCTCGCGCGAGATGACGGTCACAGGCGACTGGCTGACGCCACGCCTTGACGGCCTTAAGTACTTCGAAAAACCGGTGCTGCAGTATTGGGCGACCGCGCTTGCCGACGAGGCCTTTGGCCTGTCTGAGTGGAGCGCGCGCCTGTGGACCGGCCTGACCGCGCTGTTTGGCCTGGCTGCGCTTGGACTTGGCGTTTACTGCGTCTACGGCCGCACGACCGCGATCGTTAGCGTCGCCGTGCTGTCTAGCTCGCTCATGTATTTTCTGATGGGCCATGTCGATACGCTTGACATGGGCCTCACCGCTTTCATGACCGCAACCCTGGCCGGACTTCTTGCCGGCCTGTTTGGCGTGCGCGAACATCCCAAGGCGATGCTGCTGGCATGGGCCGCTGCCGCCCTTGCCGTGCTCTCCAAGGGGCTCATCGGCATCGTCCTGCCAGGCGCGATTGTCGTCATCTACATGTGCGCGACGCGCAATTGGCGCATCCTCGCCAGATCGCGCCTGATTGCCGGCATGGCGTTGTTTCTTGTCATCGCCAGTCCCTGGTTCATCGCCGTATCGATCGCCAATCCGCACTTCGCGCATTTTTTCTTCATCCACGAACACTTCGAGCGCTTTCTCACCCACGAACACAACCGGGTCGGTCCCTGGTGGTATTTCGTGCCGATCCTGATGGCCGGCATGCTGCCCTGGCTCACGCTCTCGATTGCTGCCGTCATCGCAACCGTGAGCAACAGACGCAGCGCGCCTTCTGTTCTTGCGCGCGAAATCGCGGCTGACCGCTTCCTTCTGCTTTGGGCCGGCTTCATCTTTCTGTTCTTCAGTGCCTCGGGCTCGAAGCTGCCTTCCTACATCCTCCCGGTGATTCCGGCCCTTTGCGTATTGACGGCACGAACGCTGCTCAGCCTGCGCCTTGCAGCCCTTGTCTGGCACGCCCGCGGCATCGCGCTGGTTGCAGCCCTTGGCGTTGCACTTGGCCTTGTCAGCCGCGACTTCGCCCTGCATGCCGACGAAATTGCCGCCTACGCCCGCTTTGGCCGCATCGTCTCTGCCGGCGCCCTGGTCGTGGTGCTAGGCGCATTGTGGGCGGCGCGTGAATTTCGCCTTGGCCTGCGACAGCGCGGGGTCTTGCTGCTCGCGCTCGCCAGCATCCTCGCGTGCGTCCTCGGGCTTTGCGGCTATGCCGAGCTTGACCGCTTTGCGTCGGCGAAATATGTCGCCGACGCGATCAACCCGCTGCTCACGCCCGATACGCGGATCTACAGCGTTGAAGAGTATGAACAAACCCTGCCGTTTTATCTGCGCCGGACAATGACGCTTGTGAATCATCGCGACGAGCTCGATTTCGGCATCAATGAGGAACCGGGCAAGTGGATTGCCACGCTTGCCGAATTCGAGAAGGCCTGGAGCAGGGATACGCGGGCCATCGCCGTCATGCCGCCTTCGACATTCGATAAACTGCGCGTCATGAACCTGGCCTCCCACGTCGTTCTCGCCGACAGGCGTTTTGTCGTCATTGCCAAGCCGTGAGCCTCGTCGCCTTCCTCCTGATCCTCACCGGCGTGCTGCTCAACGCCACAGCGCAGCTTTTGCTCAAGGCCGGTGTCAACGCCGTCGGCACATTTGCGTTTAGTGTCGAGAACCTTGTGCCGATCACCATCAAGCTTGCCACGCAGTTACCCATCCTCGGCGGCCTTGGCTGCTACGTCATCAGTGTCGTTGTGTGGATTCTCGGGCTGTCCCGGGTCGATGTTTCGGTGGCCTATCCGCTTTTGTCGATGGGCTACGTCATCAACGCGGTCGCGGCCTGGTGGCTGTTTGGCGAAGTGCTGTCGGCGCAGCGCCTTTTGGGTATCGGGGTGATTTTGATCGGAGTGGTTCTGGTTGCGCGCAGCGCATCACACCTCAATTGAATTCGAGCACCATGCTGCCATTTACGCGTCCAAGCATCGACGAAGCCACGATCGCGCAGGTCGGCGACGTCCTGCGTTCGGGCTGGATCACCTCCGGCCCGCAAGTGCGGGCCTTCGAGTCGGAACTCTCAGAACAGCTCGGCGGGCGCCCCGTGCGCGTGTTCAATTCAGGCACCTGCACCATGGAAATCGCCCTGCGCATTGCCGGCATCGGCGCGGGCGACGAAGTCATCACCACGCCGCTGTCCTGGGTTGCGACCGCCAACGTCATCCTCGAGACCGGCGCGCGACCGGTATTTGCCGACATCGACCTCGAAACGCGCAACATCGACCTTGAAAAGGTCGAGCGCGCGGTCACGAAAGCCACGCGTGCCGTGCTGCCGGTCGATCTGAGCGGCCTGCCCGTTGACCGCACGCGCCTCTACCAGCTTGCGGCTTCGCATCA
>CAJCIC010000110.1 GCA_903970185.1 Gammaproteobacteria bacterium | reverse complement strand
AGGACCAGATGGGAAATCTGATCAAGAATCGCTACTCGACGAAGGACCCGTTTAACCTCGTTGCGCCTTCGGATCTTGCGCTCGGCAAGAAATGGCACACCGCATTTCGGAGTACCAACCCCGCCGGTGAAGTCTCGACCGTCTACTACGACTACAAGGTCACCGCCCTTGAGAACGTCACGGTACCGGCGGGAACATTTACTGCATTTCGCATCGAGGGCAACGGCTTTGCCTTTGGTGCTCGTTCGAGCACCCCCAACGAAGTTGTCTACTGGATCGATCCCAGGACATTTTTCGCGATCAAATCCATCACCAAATTCGGCAGGCCCGGGAGCATGCTTGCTTACGACATCGAAGAACTCGTCAGCTTCGCCCCAGGCCCGGGGTAATCGACATGACGACACAATCCGAAAAGGCCGACCGGCTCAAGAGCCTGCATGCAGGCCCGGGAATCTTTGTCATTGCCAATCCTTTTGACATCGGTAGCGCAAGGCTGCTTGCCATGGCGGGGTTCAAGGCGCTTGCCACCAGCAGCGCGGGCTGTGCTTTTTCGCTGGGCCAGCCTGACTCTTCCGTTGGCCGGGAAAAGATGATGGAACACCTGGCCGCAATTGCCGCCTGCTGCGATTTGCCGGTCAGCGCCGATCTCGAAAATGGGTTCGGTGACGATCCCGACGACGCGGCGATGACGATTCACGCCGCCGCCGCCGCGGGCGTTGTCGGCGGCTCGATCGAGGATGCAACGGGTCGCCGCGATCAGCCGGTCTATGCCTTGCCGCTTGCGGCAGAACGCATTCGTGCGGCGGCCGAGGTGGCACACGCTCTGCCGTTTCCGTTTGCCCTGACCGCCCGTGCCGAAAATTATCTGGTCGGCCGGGCCGATCTTGCGGACACGATCCGGCGCCTTCAGGCCTACCAGGAGGCAGGCGCCGACGTGCTCTACGCTCCGGGCCTGAAGACGAAAGCAGACATCAAGGCGGTACTTGCTTCGATTGATCGTCCGCTTAACGTCATCATGGGATTGCAGGGTGCACCGCTCACGGTTGCCGAGCTCGAGGACCTGGGCGTGAGGCGCATCAGCGTGGGCGGTTCCTTGGCGCGTGCCGCCTACGGTGCATTTCTTAACGCCGCCCGGGAAGTCAGCGAAGAGGGAACCTTCACCTATGCGGCGGCCGCCGCTTCGAATGGAGAGTTGAACGCGATTTTCCAGGCGGCGATGGAAAAGTACCAGGCGCCGTGAACTGCGCGTCGGCGTACAGCTCCGATCGAATCGGATCGCGGCATCGACCCCCTGCCAGCACCAGCCTCCGAGAAGCAACGGAAACTGGCGCATTCGCGCGTTTGCGCAGTCCTGTCTCCCAAACACGACAACAAATAAATAAAAATGTTGCACCGCATTGCGCGTGCAACAAATCGAAATATTCTTGACGCATTCGCGGTGAGCGAATTTCTGTGCCCTGGCTGTTCCGCGATCGGAATTTCAACCATTTTGGGGGTCTTGATGCTGCAAGAAAATGTCGCTGCCGTCTCCAAAGCCGTTGTCAGCACGGTTTTTCTGACGTTTTGCTCGGTCACGCCGGTGCTTGCACAGACATCGGAAACGCCTGCGCCGCCGCCTTCGGACCAGCAGCTCGAAAAAGTCCAGGTGACGGGCAGCAACATCAGCAGGACCGATGCGGCCAGCGCCGACAATATCCAGACAATCACTGCGCAGGACATCCAGCAAAGCGGCAAGGAAACCGTAGCCGACCTGCTGCATTCGCTTTCGGCCAATTTCGCCAGCTATAACGAAACCTTCTCGAACAGTTTTTCACCCGGCGCCGCAGGCATCGCGCTGCGCGGTCTGAGCCAGAAAAATACCCTCGTGCTGCTCAACGGCCAGCGCATGGTCAACTATGGTTTCGCGCAGAACCTGGAAGACACCTACGTCGATCTCAACACCATTCCGGCGAATGCCGTCGATCACATCGACATTCTGAAAGATGGCGCATCCTCGATTTACGGCTCCGATGCAATCGCGGGAGTCGTGAACATTGTGCTTAAGACCGACTATCAGGAGCGCACGGTCGAAGTCGGCTACGGCCAGGGGCCAAACGGCAATGAAGCGACGCGCGACATGACCGCCACCGTGGGCTTTGGCAATCTCGCAACAGACGGGTGGAATGTAATGGTCGCCGCGAGCTATCTGAAGCGCTCGCAGGTCCTGGCCTCCGAGGTGCCCTATCTCGCCGGCAGCGATTTCCGCAATCACCCCGGCGGTGTCTTCAGTTGGTCGACTCAGGACGCCTATATCAGCGATGCCAATCCAAATTTGCCGCAGTCGGCATTTCCAACCTGCGGTGGCAGCGGAAATCCGGGACAGGTGCTGCCCCTGTCGCTTTTTCCAACCTCGGCAACCGGCACCATCTGTGGCTATAACGGAGCGTCGCAAACCGACGAGATTCCCCAGTCCGAGCGTACCAACCTGGTGAGCACGGGGATCTGGAAAATCAATTCGAACCTGACTGCAACCGGCGATCTCTTCGTCGCCAATGTCAATACGGCCGTGACAGGCGGCCCTGCCCAGCTCGGCCCAACCGCTGTCGTGTTCAATCCGGCAACAGGCGGTGTGCTGTCGGTTCCAAACACGCTGCCGGTGGGCAACCCATCCAACCCGGGCGCGACGCCGCAAGACATCATCTACACCTTCTCGTCAGTGGGCCCGCAGGATTACGTCGTCCGCTCCAATACCGCGCGGCTGGCGGCCGGGCTGCAAGGATCGCTTGGCACCTGGGACTGGACGGCCAACGTCGGCTATTCGGAAAACGATGTCACGCAAACCAACTACAACTCGATTGTCGTGCCGGCCCTTGAGGCGGCCATTGCCAACGGCACCTACAACTTCCTCAATCCGTCATTGACCCCTGCAGCCAATAATTCGCTGCGCACGAGCTTTAGCTCACCTTCCGTGAGCCGGCTCGAGACCCTGGGACTGAAGGCCACGGGGGACTTGTTCGGGCTTCCCGCAGGACCCCTGCAAGCCGCAGTCGGCTATGAGTTTCGCCACGAGTCGATTGACGAGACGCCAGATCCTCTGATTACGTCAGGCCAGATCCTGGGCTATGGATCGACCAAGGTCGACGGCGCGCGTTCGGTCAACGCGGTATTTGGCGAGCTTTCGATTCCGGTCATCAAGAACATGGAAGCCGATCTCGCCGTTCGTGAAGAAGACTACAGCGATGCCGGCAACAACTTCAGCCCGAAGCTGAGCTTGCGCTACCAACCGATTGACATGCTGGTTTTGCGCGGCTCCATTTCTGCCGGCTTCAGGGCGCCGTCGCTGCCCGAAATCAGCAATGCCTCATCGACCGCATTCACCTCGGTGAGTGATCCGATCGATCCCCTGGGTCGGCCGTCCGAGTCGATTGCCGAAGTGATTCAGGCCAATCCCAATCTCAAGCCCGAAAAATCGACCAACCTCGATCTGGGATTTGTCTTTTCGCCGATTCGCGATCTGAGTTTCTCGGTCGACTATTACCGCATCAATGTTCGCAATGCAGTCGCAGAGGAAACCACGGCACAGACCATTGTCGATGATCCTGCGGCCTATCCCGGCCAGATTTTCAGGACGTCCGGAGGCCTGCTCAATTACGTCGTGATTCCCTACTCGAATCTTTACGAGGTTTCGACTGACGGCTATGACATCGGTGCGCAGCATGTGCTGCACCTGCCTGGCGATTCGAAATTCACGACCGAGCTGAACGCGACCATTCTTGACCGCCTCGCCGTCAATTCGCAACAGGGCGGCCCGCTCACCAATTATGCCGGCACCGATGGCTGGCTGTACTTCTCGCCGATTGGCGGTGGCGGTCCGGCGCCCCGGATCCGCGGCAGTATCAGCGGCACCTGGGAGAACCCGATCTGGGTTGCGCGCCTGCAAGCCAACTACATCTCGGGCTATACCGAAGTGCTGTGCGCACTCGAAGTCGGCTATTGCGGAGGTGCCACGCCGCAGCAAGAAGCTGCGGCAGCCAACGTCGCTTCACAGACGACGCTTGATATCTATGGTGAATACAAGGGGATCAAGCACTGGACGATTTACGGCTCGGTCATCAACCTGCTCAATCGGCGGCCGCCATTTGATGCCTACAGCTACCCGTTTGACATCACCATGTATGACGCAACGGGACGATTTGCAAGCATTCACGCCGAATACAAGTTCTAGCTCTTTCGGCATGGAGTGTCGCGGTTCGCGCCCGCGAAGCCCGACACTCACCTTGCGCGCTTAGGCGCGGCAGGCAAACGGAAGCTCTGCCACGGTCAGATTGGTCTTGTTCACGCCGGTGGCGGTCATGTTGCCCGGGACGTTGGCCATGCCACAGATCCAGGCAATCGGCACCTGCGGGTAGGCAGGTACGAATGCGGGCCGAAGCGTCAGGAACTTGCCCTTGATGCGGCCATTGGCCTGGTTGCCAAAGGTCAGCGTGATGGCGCCGTTTTCGACAGTGAGCGCGGAGACGTAATTGCTGACGATAAAGTTTGCCGGAGGAATTCCGGCTGCGGCGTTGTCGCTCGGAAACGAGTGGTTGAGCGCGTACTGCGCGGCGACAGCGCTTTTGGCCATATCGGCAAGCGTGATCGACTGGGAGATCTGTGCCGAGGCGATCTGCTCGGAATAATTCGGTACGGCGATCGCCGCAAGAATCGCCACGACCAGGAGAATGACCATCAATTCGATGGCGGTGAAGCCCTTGCGCAGTATTGCCACGTCAATCCCGGACAAGAAGAATCCCAATGCAGATCAAAGGCCTCACAACCCGTTGCTTTAGGTCATGAACAAGGGCGCGGCACTTGCCACTCGTGCCTACAATGTCGCGCGCGCTACTTGGAAGCGTGCCACGAAAACTCGTTGCGATCCATAAATGAAAAACCCTGAAACTCGTGTCGCACAAGGCTCCCGCATGTGCAAATCGGCCCTGCGTCTTGCCATCGTCTTGCTTGTCGCTGCGGCCAGTGGCAATCCTGCCCGGGCAGCGGATGATGCCTGCGATGAGGCAAAAGACGCATGCTATTTCAGCCTTGCGGTGCCGGGCAACGGCAAGCAGATCCTGCACTACTATGCATCCGAGAATCCCGAACTGGCGCACTTGCCGTCAGAACCGGTCTTGGCACTCGTCGCCCTGCACGGCCACTCCCGCGATGCCAACAAGACCTTCAACGCTGCGCTGCTTGCTGCGCAAAAAGCGCACGTCGCCGAATCGACGCTGATCATCGCCCCGGTGTTCCAGGTGGCAAGCGCGCAATCGGCCAAATGTTCAACCGCAGGCGTGCCAGGACCCGCGGAGAACGACCTGCTTTGGACATGCAGTTCATGGCAGGAAGGCGGCGCGGCACAAAACGGCAGCCACCCGTCCTCGTTTGCAGCGATGGACGCCCTGGTTCTCGAGCTAAAGCGCCGCTTCCCGTCGCTTCGTACCATCACCATCGCCGGATTTTCTGCAGGCGCGCAAACGGTTCAGCATTACATCGGCTTCGCCGCAAACGCGCCTGAGTCAGTCAATCTGCGCTTTGTCGTTGCCGATCCTGGCTCGTGGCTTTACTTCGATGCCGAAAGGCCGGTCCTCACGCAAAATGGCAATCCTGCGGAATGGAGCGCGTGCCTTGACGGCGACACTTTGCGTGCCGGCTGTGAAATGTCCTTGTCCAATCAGTATGCCGAGGCCTGTCCGGACTACAACAACTGGAAGTACGGGACCGCTTCCATTCCTGCCAATCTCCTGCGCACGGCGGATGCCGCTAGAAAGCACTACATCGATGCCGACGTCAGTTATCTGGAAGGAGACAAGGACGCCGATAACTCGAGGGGCACGGCGTACCGGGTGCTTGACCGTTCCTGCCCCGCGGAAACCCAAGGACCCTATCGCCTGCAGCGTGGCCTGGCCTATGCCTTCTACGATCGGCGACAGCTTGCAACTGGCCGGCACGCCCTTGCCATCGTGCCGGGCTGCGCGCATGACGTTGCTTGCGTTTTCCCATCGGACGCAGGCCGGGCAGCGCTGTTCGGCGCAGACCGCTGACGCGTCAGCGCCAGGCCATGAGGTGCTGCAGCGGCGGCACCCGAGCCCGGCGCTGGCCAAAATGTTGACATTGCGTTAGCCACCACTTACAGTAAGCCATGGCTAACGCTCTCGCACGACGACCCGCATTTAGCGCACTAAGCGACCCTACCCGGCTGCAGATTTTCGAGGAGGTTGCCAGAGGTCCGATCTCGGTGACCGATCTGGCGCGGGGACTGCCGGTGTCACGGCCCGCCGTGTCGCAACATCTGAAGGTCCTGAAAGACGCGGGCCTGGTGTCCGAGACGGCGATCGGGACGCGAAGAATTTATCGCATCGACCCGCGCGGCATTGGCCTCATGCGCGATTGGCTTGATCGCTACTGGGGCTGCGCTCTCGAGGCTTTGGCCGACTACATCGAGAAGGAAGAGGAAAAGGCGCGATGAGCATCGCCCCGATCTCGCTGACGGTCACGGTCAAGGCAGCGCCTGCGCGCGCCTTCGAAATCTTTACCGGCGACATCGGCCGCTGGTGGCCCAAGGGCAAAACGCCTGCCGACCAGCCTCATGTCGATATCATCATCGAGCCCCAGGTGCAGGGTCGCTGGTTCGAGCGCGATGAAAACGGCAACGAGACGCAGTGGGGCCGCGTCATCATCTGGGAGCCGCCGTCGCGCGTTGTCCTTGGCTGGCAGCTCAATAGCCAGTTCGAATTCGATCCGTCATTTCTCACCGAAGTGGAATTGACCTTCGCGCCAGCCGGCGCAGGCCAAACGCTGATCACGCTCGAGCACCGCAATCTCGAGCGTTTCGGCGCGAATGCCGAGACCTTCAAAGGCCGGCTGTCTCGCGGCTGGCCATATTTTCTGTCGGCTTTTCACGACTTCGCCAACGCTGCTCACTGACAAGGAGTCTCTGATGTCACCGATCGCCGTCTACAGCATTCCAGGCAGCCCCTACGGCCGTGCCGTTCTTGCCACGCTCGAGGAAAAGCAACTGCCCTACCGGCTTTGTCCGCTCACGCCGGGTGCACACCGCAGCGAGCCCTATGTCTTGATCCATCCCTTCGCGAAGATTCCTGCGATCGAGCACGACGGGTTCAAGCTCTATGAGACACAGGCGATCCTGCGCTATCTCGACCGCCTGAAACCGCTTCCGGCGCTTGCGCCTGCGGACTTGCACGATCTGGCGCGCATGGACCAGATCATGAATATCAACGACTGTTACCTGTTCCAGGGGGTGGGCGATGTCATCGGCTTTGAGCGCGTCGTGGCGCCGCGCCTGATGGGTGCAACGCCCGACGAAGCGGCCATCGCAGCTGCCATGCCGAAGGCACACAGGGTGTTTGCGGAACTGTCGCGACTGATGGGCGACGGGCCGTTTTTCGCGGGACAGAGCGTGTCGCTCGCCGATCTCATGCTCGCGCCGCACATGGAGTTCCTCTTCCAGACACCCGAATGGCATGTCCTGACTGCACAGCGCCACAACATCGCAAACTGGATGGAAAGGATGAACGAGCGCCCGTCGATGATTGCCACGACCTGGACAAGAGTCGCTGAGCTCGCCAAGGCCGCATGACCTCGCGCTTGACCTACGCCCCTCGCTTTGCTCCTAGAATGTGCTCTCAGCGTTGCCAATGCTGGGACGATTCCCCGCTCTGGCTTGGGCAGCTTCGTCAGTTGGCATGGCAAATAAATCACAATCAACCTGGAGTAGGTTTGTGAGAATCAGCGCGCGCAACACCCTAAAAGGCAAGATCACCGCGGTCGAAATCGGCGCGGTAAACGCCGAGGTGACGATTGACATCGGCAACGGCACGCATATCACTGCGATCATCACCAAGCACTCTGCCGAGAACCTGAAGCTCAAGGTCGGCGATGAAGCGTATGCGCTCGTCAAGGCATCGGACGTGATGATTGGCGTCGACTAAACGCGTTGCATCAGCCACCGCGTATAGCTGCGAGCGCACCTGACAGCGCCGCCCCGGCTTGATCCACGATTGCGCCCATCGGCAGGCAGGTCCCGCATCCGCGCACCCGGCGCGGACCTTGGCCCGCCCCAAGTGATAGCAACTCATGCGGAGATGGGTGGATGCGAAGTGCTGCAAGAAACGGGAATGGCGATTGCCTCATTCGGCGAAGGCGAAGCGGGCAAGGCCTCCTTTGGATCGATACATCGCCTTGTCTGCATTGCTGATCAACTCCGCTGCCGTCACGCCATCTTTCGGAAATATGGCTATTCCGATGGTCGCGGACACGGCAATTTGTGTAACCTGGGTGGCGAACTGGATTTCACAGGGAACCTGAATCGACGCGATGATCTTTTTGGCGATCGCTCCGATCACGTCCTCACTTGCCACCTCGGTAAGCAGACAGAGAAATTCATCGCCTCCAAATCGGCTCATCGTGTCGTCACCGCGCGTAATGTCGCCAAGCCGGGCGGCGACCATGCGCAGGACTCTGTCGCCCACTTCGTGCCCGTGGGTATCGTTCACCGCCTTGAAACGATCCAGATCGATGAACATCACCGCAAGCATGCGGCCATGGCGCTCCGCCTGTGCGATGCCGTGGGTCAGGCGGTCGTTGAATAACGCACGGTTGGGCAGTCCGGTCAAGCCATCGTGCAGCGCGGCGTGGCGGTCAGTCTCCCCGCGCAATGCAACTTCAGTGAGTTCATCTTCGAGCCGCTGACGCTCGGCGACCTGACCCTGTAGCGCAACGCTGATTTCAGAAAGATGCCCCGATGCTTCATGAACCTTTTCAGCGGCGACATTGTTCTTTTCGAGCGCGCTCTGGACAACAGGCGAGGCGGAATTTTGGGCAACTTCATTGCCGAGAACGGCATTGACGGACTTCAATTCGCTCGCGGCAGAACCGACCAGATTGCTGGCGTGTTCGGTTTGGCTAACGACCTGTGCCAGAGGCTGGGCTTGGTCACCATCTTTTTTCATGAGGATTCGATCTCGGGGGGTTGTCTAGCGTGTGACATGAACAGGGCTGCAGAATTGGGTGCTGGTCTTTCGAGCAGCGTGAGAAGGTCGGAAAAAATGTCGCCATGAGCCTGGGGCCCGGATGTCCCACCTACGCCAATCTCTGAGAACTGAATGCCGGCCAGGGCTTAAGATCGATGGACTTCGCAAGGTAAATCTTGTTTGAAGAAGCAAAAGACGGACCCGATTGCAAACTCGGGGAGCCCTCGCCGTAAATATGCTGTTCCGCAAGCCGGGGGGATGAAACTCGGAAAATGCGCTCAGTCATTTTCAAGCCTGCATCAAGCCTCGCACCGGCTAAGCCGTGAAGGTCCTGACTCACGCTGCCAAGCCGATCCGCTCGCACGTCCAGCCAGAAGTTGTTTGCACGCCGAAAGGTCAGTGGATCTCTACAGGTCGCGGCCGAATTCGACGAGGTTTCCTGTCAAGCTCGCCCGCGTATGACGTTGCCCGAACAACCTGGAAATTCGGCCGTGCTCTCCTACCCGAGGTTCACACATCAAGGCTTCCCGGGGTAGACTTTGTCGTAGTGGCTGGTGCTAAATGCGGTGTGTTAGCGGTTCTACCGGCTGATTTCACAACTGTTCGGCACATGGAGCTGTGCCTGCGGCGGACCGTGGGGAAACAAGCATGAGGCTTTCTGCGTTCATAAAAGTCAACGTCCGCATCATCGTCGACGATTGGGAGCAATTCGCGCGCACGCTTCTGCCCGCCGCCGGCAACCTCGATTCCCTTGCCTTGCGGGATCATGCAAAGCAGATTTTGCTCGCTATCGCCGAAGACATTTCGTCCTGGCAATCTGCGAGCGACTCAGTGGATAAATCACACGGTTGGAGCTTCCGGGCCGCGCAGACCGCGGAGACCGCCGCAGAGGTGCATGGAGCCCTTCGGCGACAGCATGGATTCAACATGGTGCAACTCGCGGCAGAATTTCGAGCTCTGCGCAGCAGCGTTTTGCGCCTCTGGGGCACGCGGTCTGAGGATTCTGTTGCCTACGCCGATGACATTCTTCGCTTTAACGAAGCAATCGATCAGGCTCTCGCCGAATCCATCGACAAGTTCACGTCCGACGTCGATCGAGGTCGGAACCTTTTTCTCGGCATCCTCGGACACGACATCAAGACACCGCTAACCGCCGTCACATTGACTGCCGATGCCCTTGCGCGCCGGCATTTGGAAGATGAATCGGAGCTCAAGCTCGTTCGAAGAATTCAGCGCAACGTGAGTACCATCAATACGGTGATCACCGATCTGCTCGAATTCGTTCGGCTCGATCTCGGCAAGGAAATGACACTCAACCGCACGGCGACCGATTTCGGCTCGCTTGCGGCTGCGGCCGTTGACGATTGCGACGCGGTGCATCCGGGCGCTCATATTCAGTTGATTTTAAAAGGCGAATTGTCAGGGAGGTGGGACGATGGCCGAATTCGGCAGTTATTGCGGGCATTGATCAATCACGCCATTTCGTCTAGCAATGCCGAAGCGGAAGTACTCGTCTCCGTAGAGCGGCGCGGGACGGATTTGGTCGTCACCGTCGAGAACGAAGGGCCGAAAATTCCTTTGCCGACCAACGCCACCCTGTTCGATCCGTTGGTAAGGAGTGACGTTGGGCTCCAGAGCCCTTCCGAAGCAGCGCCATTGGGCCTGGACCTTTATATCGGACGCGAGATCGTAACTGCGCACGGCGGCACCGTAATTGCCGATTTCCAGGGGGGGAAGAATTCGGTGACCGCGGTCTTGCCGGTCGTTGGACCCGTGGCAAACGAATGACCCGATGCCGCCGGCCTTAGGTCACCACTCGCTGAGGCTCAGCGGTGCCAGAGGTCGTCGTAGACGACGGAATTTCCGCTAATACAGCACGGATGGTGCTGCGCATCTTTTCTGGCGACCAGGTTGCCAAAAGGGATTTATGAACGCCGGCGGCATTGACAGCGTCCGAGACATTTTGAGAATCGCCCACGTCAAACGCGATGACACGGCCGATGTGCGGATACATCTGTCTGACCCGAGCCAGAAATTCGACGCCCGACATGGCGCCGAAGGCACTGCTCGAAATAACGATCTGAAATTCGATCTCAGAGAGCAGTTGGTACGCATCCTTGGGACTTTCCGCAGTAAAAATTCTGTAGCTTTCACCTTCAAGCACATCGACTAACGCCGACACTGCAACTGGGTTGCTATCGACAATCAACACCGTAGGCTGAACCGACCTGTCCGTGCGGGTCACATTGAGCCTGATGTCGTTGGCCAGCATGTCTGCAAAAGCGTGTGCTGCAATCGGTCTGGAGAACAGGTAGCCTTGCAACTGATCACAGCCATGACGTGCAAGAAAATTGAATTGGGGTTCCGTTTCCACCCCTTCTGCCACGACCTTGAGCCGAAGGTTGTGGGCCAGACTGATGATTGCAAGCGTTATCGCAGCGCTGTCAGGATCCGTACATGTTTCGCGAATGAACGCAATGTCAATCTTCAGGGTGTCGAGCGGAAACCGCTTGAGATAGGCGAGACTCGAGTAACCGGTTCCAAAATCGTCGACCGATAAGCTGACGCCCAATTGCCTGAGTTTCGATAGTTCACGCACGGCGTGCTCAGGATCGACCATCAGCATCGATTCGGTGATTTCCAGCTCGATGTATTTCGCGTCAATGCCGCACGCGGCGATGATATCGCCAACATGAATGGCGAAATCGCGGTTTTCAAATTGCCGCGGGGAAACATTGATCGAGACCTTGGGGATGGGTAGTCCGGCTTCAGTCCAGCGCGAGATCTGCTCGCACGTTTTCCGAAGGACCCACGCACCCACTCGTAAAATCAGTCCTGTCTCCTCCAGGATGCCGATGAACTCCCCGGGAAAAACCAGTCCTCGTTGTGGATGCATCCAGCGCAGCAGCGCTTCAGCGCCGGTAATCCTGCCCGTCGCAATGTCAACCTTGGCCTGGTAATGAATGACGAACCGTTCCTGCTCGATCGCCTCACGAAGTTCGACTTCGAGTCGTAGACGTTCTGCACTGCGCGCGTTCATCTCTGCGGTGTAGAACTGGTATGCGCTGCCCGGTTGATGCTTGGCGCGGTGCATCGCAATATAGGCATTCTTCATCAACTCGTCCTGAGTATCGCCATTGCCCGGGTGAAGAGCGATGCCGATGCTGACCATGACGAATAGGTTTTCGCCTTGGATATCGAACGATTTGCCAAGCGCCTCCACAATTTTTTGCGTCGCCTGGACCGCATCTTCAACTCTCGACAAATCGGCGAGGACGACGCCGAAGACATCGCCTTCGAGTCGTCCAATCGTATCTCCTGGGCGAAGCGAACTCGATATGCGACGTGACACCATCAGGAGCAACTCATCGCCGACCAGGTGGCCAAACGTCTCGTTTACGATCTTGAAGCGACCGAGACTGATGCAAAGGGTCGCAACGGCGCGACCCGTTCGCTCGGCCTGGATGACGGCTTGCGTTAGGCGGTCCCTAAATAGCTGGCGGTTCGGGAGTCCGGTGTGAGAATCGAACTGGGATGCATATGCCCAGTGCTCTGAAGCATGGTCCCGATGAATTGCGGCTGCCACCAGATTGCCGATCGATTGCAAAAACTGTGCGTCGGCAACGCTGATTTCGCGACGTTCACTGGCGTAAATGGCCAGCACGCCATACGGCATACGGCGTCCGGGGATTGCAACTGCTATGGCGCAAGTTCTGTTTGACGACGCGGCGACCCTGGAAATCGAGAAGCGGCTTTCAAGTGAAAAATCCTCCACCATTACGGGCGTTTTTTGTGAGAGTGCGTAACCCACTTCGCCCGCTTCATCAAGCTCCAGAACGCCTTGCACAGCGTCGCCGGGCGCCCAGCCTGCAGCTGCCCGAAGCAATAGTCCACGCTCGTCGGCGGCAAGCTCGAAAATGCCCGCTTGGCTGAAATTCAAGGCTTCCTGGGCGGTGGCGACGGCCCGTTCCATCAGTTGCGTAGCGGCTTGCACGTCGAGCGCCAAGGAGGCGAGTTCGGCCAGCAGGGTTCCTCGATGGGCATGGCGGCGCAACAGATTTTCAGACTGCATTCGTTGCGCTTCGTGTTTCAGGTTTTGCAGGCCCAAGCTCAGGCCACTCGCGAGGTCCTGAAGGAGGCGGCGAAGGTCCGGCTCGAAGATGTCTGGCTGCTCAGCGTAGAAAGTGAAGGCGCCAACCACATCCCCGTCAACGAAGAGGGGGAACATCGCATACGAGCGCACGCCGGCACGCGCTGCAAAATCCAGTGCGGGACGCATTGCGGTTTCTGCCGCAAGATCCTGCGCGAGCGCCGGCCGGCCTTCGCGCAACGCGTTGGCGATGGGACCCCCGCCATCGGGATCCTCAGGATCCATGCTTGTGCGGATGGACGAGAAATATCCCTTGTCATCGCCGCTGTGCGCAGAATCCTGGAGCAGGCGTGAGCGCGGGTCGATCAACCTGACGGCAACAATTTTAAAATCCCCCAGCTCCACCGCGATGTCGCAGACGCGTTGCAGCAAGGATTCGCTCGATACGCATTGTGCAATGGCGACATTCGCGGCACTGAGCGCAGCGTACATGCGAAGCAGACGCTGGACGCGGATCTCGGCATGCTTTCTGGTCGTGACATCTTCATGCCGGACCACAGCACGCGCCGGTCCTGCGCCGGCAAAACGTGTGATTCGCGCGCAGAACCAGTGTTGCAATGTACCGACTTCGCAGGGATATTCGTGCTCGGCAAGATCGCGCCGACCTGCCAATACATCCCGGATACCGCACCCCACGGATTGCGCGTCGGTGTCTGCGGGACCCGCCGTTTGACACGTCACCAAATAGTTGGCGCCCTGACCTGTCGCTTTTTCATCCGCGCCGTTTTCACTCGCGAATTTGGACCAGGCCTGGTTGACGCCTAGAATCGTCCCGTTCTCATCCACCACGCAAATCGGCTCGGATATGGAATTGAGCGCGCCGTACTCGTCCGCGCTGAGCGGATCTTGACTTGGGTCGGCAGCCAGAGGTTCTGAGTGCGACAAGATGGCCCATTCCCGAGGCCATGTCATGACCTCAATTAGGGGAGGCTCCGAATGAGCGCTCGGGGGAGTGCTGAACTGTCATCTTACCCGTTTTTTTCTGCCGCTCCCTTGCCCGCCAATGAGGCGCACGCGGTTGTCAAAGGATCAGATTATCGGGCTCAACGAGCCCTTTGCATCAGTCTTCGCGCAACGAGAAGGACGCACCTGACAGCGCCGCCTCAGTTTCAGCAACCAGGGCGGCCATCAACAACGACGCCTTGGTGCTGCGCGCCATGCGCGTGCCCTGACCGGCCCAAAGGGACAGAAATTCACTCCTGTTGTCCTTCGCAGCCTGGGCCCGAAGGGGACGCGTAAGCGCGTTTTGCAGGGGGAATGGCAGGATGTCCCCAGGCGCTGCGCCGTCCTCGACCTCGCGCATGAAGCGATTGACAATGCCGCGCGCAGGACGCCCCGAGAAAGCGCGGGTGATGCGGGTTTCGTCCTCAGCCGCAGCAATGATTGCGTCCTTATAGGCCGCGGCAACGCCGGCTTCCTGGGTGGTCAGAAAGGCGGTGCCAAGCTGTGCAGCGCAGGCACCCAGCATCAGCGCTGCAGCGATGCCGCGTCCATCCATGATGCCGCCTGATGCGATCACGGGAATGCTTACCGCGTCTGCGATTTGCGGCACCAGTGCGATTGTGCCGATCAGTCCCTGGTCGAAGGGGACGGCGAACGATCCGCGGTGGCCACCCGCCTCGGCGCCTTGCGCGACAACGAAGTCGGCACCGCCGGCCTCAAGCAGTCGCGCCTCGCCGACCGTGGTTGCCGTGCCCATCACGGCCATGCCGCGCGCCTTGGCCGCGTCGATGGCATGCCGCGGCAGTATGCCGAATGTAAACGTCAAGGCACTCGCGTTGCTTTCAAGCGCGGCTTCGACTTGCAGTTCGAGCATCCTTGCCGGGGGTTCGAGCTCGCCTGGAATTGCAACGCCAATTTCCTCGTAAAAGCGTGCCACGCGCCTTTTTGCGGCACGCGGATCAACGCTTTCAAAAGGAACCGCCGCAAAAAGATTGATGCCGAAGGGGCGATCGCTAAGTTCGGCGACGCGCTTTGTTGCAGCTGCAATCTGGGCCGCCGAAAGATAGGCCGCCCCGATGACGCCAAAGCCACCGGCATTTCCGATGGCAGCGACAAGCTCGGGCGTATCGCCACCGCCTGCCATCGGCGCCTGAATGATCGGATGATCGAGCTTGAATCGTTGCGTGAAGGCAGTCGGTCGCACCTGAGGCTCGCTTCTGGATCAAGCGTTGTCGTACCGCGCCGCGACAATGCCTTTGTTGCCGGCCAAATCCCGCAGGCGCTCGCCCAAGGCAGCGTAGGATTTGAACTCTTTGCTATCGGCTAGCGTCGGAATCGACACCTCCTCGCCGGCGTCGAGCCCGACCAGTGCAGCGTCGACGACCTCTTCGGCGCTAACGTAGGACTCCTCGGGAAACACCGAGAAATCAGAGCCCGCCGCATCGAAAAAGGCCGTGCGCACGGGGCCTGGCAACACGGCCTGGATGCGGATGTCGCCGCCCGCGTTCTCAAGCTGGAGGGAACGCGTGAAATTCAGCACATAGGCTTTCGATCCGCTGTACGCCGCAGCGTTGGCGGCCGCACGAAAGGCGATAATCGAGCCGATATTGATGAGCGTGCCATGGCGTCTTGGCCGAAACGCCGCAAGCGCGGCGTGTGACAGCCGCGTCAGCGCCACGACGTTGAGGTTGACGAGTTGCAGCAGCGTTGCGCCATCGACGTCGCCAACCGGCCCCATCGCGCCCATGCCCGCGTTATTGACGAGCATTTCAATCTCGCCGCGCTGCCCAAAAAGTCTCTCGGTCGCGGCGCAACCCTCAGGCGTAGCCAGGTCAGCAACCAGAATTTCGACGTTGAGCCGGTGTGCGTCGCGAATTTCCTCCGCGATGACTTCAAGCGCAGGCTGTTTTCGCGCGACCAGAATCAGGTCGTAGCCGCGCTTGGCAAGACGCCACGCATAGGCAAGCCCGATGCCCGAGGATGCGCCAGTGATGATGGCCGTGCCGATCTTTTTCATCGTCATGAATCGTCCTTCGCATTGACCAGCGCCGAGAAGCAACGCTTTTCATCAGCATGGTACTGCGATCCCTGCAGCTAGAATATCGCACCGTACTGTGCCGACGCTTGCATCTGGCCCTCTGCGCCCTCGCCTTCATTTGCGACGTACTCGGACTCTGGTCGATGGGACGCAAGCGGCCCCCGGGCTTTGGCCCAACGACCAAGTACGACTGTTGCAATCAACGCGAGGTACATGCCGGATATTCCAAAAGGCGCCAAGCCATGCCAAGATTGCCGCTTTGTGAGGGCCCCAAGCGTCGCGAATCGGCCCGCGCGTAACAGAGGAGCGTATGGCTGCTGTATTAAGCGAAGAACAGGCGAGCGCCTACATGACCAAGCTGCTTACGGCGATGAGCGGCGCGGGGGGCTCGGACCTTTTTGTTGCAGCCGACTACCCGCCAAGCATCAAGTTGCAGGGCAACATGCAACCGCTCGGCACGCAAAAGCTGACCGGCGCGGTGACGCGGCAGCTCGCCAACGCGGTCATGAACGAGAAGCAGCGCGAGGAATTTGCGCGCGAGCTCGAATGCAATTTCGCCATGACCGTGCCAGGCGTGTCGCGTTTTCGGGTCAACGTTTTCATGCAGCAGCGCCAAGTCGGCATGGTGATTCGCACCATCGCTGCGGAAATGCCGAGTTTCGAGAAGCTCGGCCTGCCCGAGATCATGAAGGAAATCATCATGACCAAGCGCGGCTTGGTTCTGGTCGTTGGCGGCACCGGCTCGGGCAAGTCAACCACGCTTGCCGCCATGATCGATCACCGCAATCGCACCTCGCCAGGTCACATCATTACAGTCGAAGATCCCGTCGAATATGTGCACCAGTCGCAAAAATCACTCATCACCCACCGTGAAGTCGGCATTGACACGCATTCCTGGCACCATGCGCTAAAGAATACGCTGCGCCAGGCGCCGGATGTCATCCTGATCGGCGAGATCCGCGACGCCGAGACGATGGAGCACGCCATCGCGTTCGCCGAAACCGGCCATTTGTGTCTTGGAACCTTGCATGCCAATAGCGCCAACCAGACCATCGATCGCATCATCAACTTCTTCCCCGACGAGCGCCGCAATCAACTGCTGATGGACCTCTCAAGCAACTTGCGCTCGATCATTTCGCAGCGACTGATCAGAACCATCGACGGCAAGGGCCGCAAGGCGGCGATCGAGATCCTCATCAACACGCCGAGCATTTCAGAGAAAATCTTCAAGGGCGAGTTCCAGGAGATCAAGCCGATCATGGCCAAGTCCCGCGAACTTGGCATGCGCACATTCGACTGGGCGCTCTTCGATCTGTACAACGAAGGCCACATCCCCTACGAGGAGGCCATCCGCAACGCCGATTCCGCCAACGAGCTGCGCCTTAATATCAAGCTCAAAAGCACCCGCGGTGAACCGCCTTCGGCAGCCGGGCTGGCGTTATCGCTTCACGAAGATCCGTCGCCTGAGGAAGTCGAAGAACTGCGCGCCGAGGAAATTCGGGCGCAGGCTCAGCGAAAACGCGAGCTCGAGCAGGCTCAGCTCGACAAGCTGATGGCGGAAAAGCGCGAACGCGAAGGCTCCAAGCCGGCGTGACGGGCAGAAGTGCGGCGAATACCACAGCAAAACCTGCTGATTCTTGCCGGAAGCGCCGAAATGCTGCGATGATGTCAGCAAGCATTTGCGCACGCCGCCGCGTCGTCACGACCGCGGCCGGTGCCCTCTTCAAGATTCGGCGGGAGCAGCAAGGACCACGATGCGATTTATCGGAATTTCCCCCGCCCGTCGCCTGTTCCTTCGAAGAGTTGTCCGCGTCGCGCCCACTGCCGCGCTCGCCGCAGTCGCTGCCAAAACAGTTTCCGCGAGCAGCGCCGAAACGCCGCAGGCCTACCAGCCAAGCTACTTCACGGCCGAAGAATGGCAGACCCTTTGCGCCATTCTCGATCGACTGATTCCTCACGATGCCGAGGGGCCTGGCGCACTGGAAGCCGGCGCGGCAGAATTCATTGACCGGCAGATGGCCACCCCCTACGCCTTTGGCAAGCTGTGGTACATGCAAGGCCCGTTTCTGACGGTATCAGACGACTTTGGCTACCAGTTGCCTTACACGCCACGCGAGCTCTACCGCAAGGGCCTCGCCGAATTCCAGGACGCCGTGCAAAAGCACAGCGGCTCTTCCTTCGCCAGCCTCCCGGACGCGCAAAAGGACGAGATTTTGCACGGGCTCGAAAAAGGCACGTTCGCGCTCGCGAGCCTTCCGCCACGGACGTTTTTCGGC
Organism: Gammaproteobacteria bacterium; assembly: GCA_903970185.1. Lineage (GTDB taxonomy): Bacteria > Pseudomonadota > Gammaproteobacteria > Burkholderiales > Burkholderiaceae_D > CAJCIC01. Next base: position 20,391 of record CAJCIC010000110.1, on the reverse strand, counting down.
CAGATCATGCAAAACACGCATGAAGGCTATTTCTGCGATCCCAAGCACGGCGGCAACAAGGACATGGCCGCCTGGCGCATGATCGGCTTTCCCGGGGCCCGCGCGGATTTCATGGATTGGATCGAGCAGTACGGAAAAAAATACCCCTTCCCTCCGGTCTCTTCAGCCTAGGAGGCCCGATGACCGACGCCAAGATGAAACCCGTCGACGTCGTCATCGTCGGCTTTGGCTGGACCGGCGCGATCATGGCGAAGGAACTCAGCGATGCCGGCCTTTCTGTCGTCGCTCTTGAACGCGGCGAAAATCGCGATACCTACCCCGACGGCGCCTATCCGACGACGCTTGACGAATTGCCCAATCTCGCCCGCTGGAAGCTGTTCCAGAACATGTCAAGGAGCACGTTCACGTTTCGCCAGACGATGAACGCGACTGCGGTGCCTTATCGCCAGATCGGCGCGTTCAAGCCCGGTGAAGGCGTCGGTGGCGCGGGACTGCACTGGTCGGGCCTGCACTGGCGCGTGCTGCCTGAGGAACTGCGCCTGCGCAGCCACTATCAGGAACGCTACGGCAAGAACTTCATTCCAAAGGACATGACCATCCAGGATTTTGGCGTCAGCTACGAAGAGCTCGAGCCGCTATTCGATTTCCAGGAAAAGGTGTTTGGCACGTCAGGCCAGGCGTTCCGCGTCAAGGGCCAGGTGGTCGGGCCTGGCAATCCCTTTGAAGCCGACCGCTCCGACAATTTTCCGCTGCCGCCGCAAAAGGTGCCCTATACCGCAAACCTTTTCATGAAAGCGGCGAAAGCCGTCGGGCTGCACCCGTTCGCCTGTCCTTCGGCCAACGCCTCGGGGCCCTACACCAATCCGTATGGTTGCCAGATGGGTCCCTGCAACTTTTGCGGCTACTGCTCGGGATACGCCTGCTACAACTATTCGAAGGCATCGCCGAATGTCAACATCCTGCCGGCCTTGCGCCGCCAGCCGAAGTTCGAGCTCAGGGCGAATGCCAACGTGCTGCGCATCAACCTCGATGCGACAAAGACGCGCGCCACCGGCGTGACCTACGTCAACCACGACGGCGCGACCGTCGAGCAGCCTGCAGATATCGTCGTTGCCGGCACGTTCGCGTACAACAACGCGCGCCTGTTGCTTTTGTCTGGCATCGGCAAAGCCTATGACCCGACAACCGGTCGCGGTGCGGTAGGCAAGAACATCGCCTACCAGATGATGTCCTCACTGCAGATGTTCTTTGCCCCTGACACGAATATCAATCCCTTCATTGGCGCGGGCGGAACGGGCGTTGCCCTTGACGACTACAACGGCGACCACTTCGACCACGGACCGCTTGGCTTTGTCGGCGGTGCGCCGGTGTGGTGCAATCCCGCCGGCAGCAAGCCGATCTCCGGCATTCCTGTACCTGATGGCACGCCGACCTGGGGCCCGCGCTGGAAGAAGGCGATCAAGGACAGTTTCGTCAATACCGTGTCGCTTGATGTCCACGGCGCCAACATGGTGTATCGCGACTGTTATGTCGATCTCGATCCGACCTACAAGGATAGCTTCGGGCAGCCGCTGTTGCGCTTTACCTTCGACTGGAAGGACAACGACATCAAGATGAGTCGCTATGTCACAAGCCAGATCGTGAAGGTCGGCCAGGCGATGAATGCCAAGTCGATGAACGTCAATGTCAAGCCGATCGGGGCCCATCTGGATCTTCGCAGCTACCAGACAACGCACTGGGCCGGCGGCACGCCGATGGGCACCGACCGCGATACGAGCGCCGTCAATCGCTACCTGCAATGCTGGGACGTGCCCAATGTGTTTGTCGTCGGCTCGAGCGTTTTTCCGATCGGCATCGGCTATAACCCGACCGGGCTCGCCTGTACCCTGACGTACTGGGCGGCGAAGGCCATTCGCGAACAATACGTGAAGCGCCCCGGGTTTCTCATCGCCTAGCCCGACGCATGCGCCACTGCCCGCTCGCCCTCGTATTCAGCATGCTAGCCGGTATCGCGCCCCTGGCCGCGTTTGCAGCCAACCCAGCGGACGAGGATCTCATCAAGCGAGGTGAATACCTCGCCAAGGTCGGCGATTGCGCCGCCTGCCATACGGCGGAGAACGGCGCCGCTTTCGCCGGCGGCTTTCCGATGCTAACGCCGATTGGCCGCATCTATTCGTCAAACATCACGCCTGACGCTGAAACCGGAATCGGCACCTGGTCATTCGAGGATTTTTCCAATGGCGTCAGAAAAGGCACGTCAAAGCGCGGCTACACGCTGTATCCGGCCATGCCCTACCCGTCCTATTCGCGCCTCACCGACGACGATACGCGCGCGCTCTATGCCTATTTCATGCACGGCGTCGCGCCCGTAAAGAGCCCGAATCGCAAGTCCGATATCCACTGGCCGCTGTCGGTGCGCTTTCCGCTGTCGATCTGGCGTGTCGTATTCGCGCCGAAGCCGCAACCCTTCGTCAAAGGCCAGGGCACGGCGGAAATCGAGCGCGGCGCCTATCTCGTCGAAGGACTTGGCCACTGCGGTGCCTGCCACACGCCGCGTGCCCTGACGATGCAGGAAAAGGCACTCGATGACCGCGACAACACGCTTTACCTGTCGGGAGGATTTGTCGTCGATGACTGGATGGTGCCGTCGCTGCGCAATGAAAATGGCGGCGGCCTCGCGCAATGGACCGTCGCAGACATCGTGGCGCTGCTCAAAGAGGGCCGCAATCAGAACACGGCCACCTTTGGCGGCATGAACGATGTCATCGTTCACTCGACCCAGTACATGACCGATGCCGACCTAAACGCCATCGCCCTGTATCTGAAGCAGCTTTCTCCCCACGACACCAAGGCCAAGCCGTACCAGCGCGACGACACCGTCGCGAAGGCGCTCTACAACGGTGTTGCCAGCGGTCGCGGCGCCCAGCTGTATGTCGATCGCTGCGCCGGATGCCATCGCTCGGACGGCGCGGGTTACGCCAAGGCGTTTCCAGCGCTTGCAGGAAATCCGATGCTGCAAACCGATGGCCAGGCGGCCATCAGGATCGTCCTGGCTGGCGGCGCGCAACCTGCAACCGACACGGCGCCATCGACCCTGACCATGGCGCCTTATGCAGCGATCATGAATGACGAGCAGATTGCCGACGTCGTTTCATTCATCCAGACGAGCTGGGGCAACCAAGGGCCAAGCGTCACCGCACGGCAAGTGGCAAAACTCAGAAAATCAATCGTGCCGCTTCCTGTACCGGCACAATGAATCTGCGCAAGCATCAGAGCCTCGCGGCGAAACACCGATGACCGATCCAGAAAAGCGTATCAATCCTGGCCGGCGGCACATCCTGGGCGGACTTGGTGCTCTTTGTGCGCTGGCCTGCGTGCCCCTGGCGGCTGCTGGCGCGAAAAAACCCCGATTCGCCTATGTTGGCACCTACACCCCCAATGGCGGTGGAATCTATCTGTTTGAAGTTGATCCGGCCTCGGGCGAGATGACCCAGCGCGATCTCTTTGGCGATATTCGCAACCCGTCGTGGATCGCGTTGAATCCGGCGCACTCGATGCTCTATGCGGTAAGCGAAGTCGACGACTTCAGCGACAACCATAGCGGCTCGGTTTCGAGTTTCGCGATCGATGCGGCAAGCGGCGCGCTGACCCGCATTGGCACGGTCAGTTCAGGGGGTGCGAACCCGGCACACATGAGCGTGCATCCGAGCGGCAAATACGTTTTCGTTGGCAACTACACGGGCGGAAGCGTCGCCGTATTTCCGGTCAAGGCCGATGGCTCGCTGGCCGAGCCATCGGATATGCAGCATCCCACAGGTCCCCTGCATGCGGCAAGCGCCGCGCTCGATCCAAAAGGCCAATTCGGCATTAGCGATCATGCCGGCTCGCACATTCACATGGTGCAATCCGATCCACGCGGCGAGTTCGTCATCGCCAACGATGCCGGCCTTGACCAGACCCTGATCTGGAGGCTGGATCAGAACCGGGGTCGCCTGAGCCCGGCCGCAACCGCGATCGTCGATGCGCCTGCTGGCTCCGCCCCGCGCCACTTCGCGTTCCATCCGAACGGCAGGATCTTCTACAACCTCCACGAACATGATGGTCAACTGGTCGTGTATGGCTATGACCCTGCGACCGGGGCATTGTCATTGCGCCAGTCGCAAAGCGCACTGCCCAAGGGTTTTGCCGGCAGCAATTTGTCATCCGAGCTTTTGGTCTCGCCCGATGGGCGCTTCGTCTACGTTGGCAACCGCTTGCACGACAGCATCATGATCTTTCGTGTCGACAAGGACGGCACGCTGGCATGCGTCGGTGACGAATGGGTGCGTGCCGACTACCCGCGCAGCATGGTCATCGACCCCAGCGGCACGCTCCTTTTTTCCTGCAACCAGAAAGGCGATTCGATCACCTCATTCCGGATCTCGGCACGCACCGGGGAGCTGCGTTTTACCGGTCGCTATCAGCCCGTGGGCAGCCCGGTGGTGATGACATTCCTGTCCTAGCCAGCGCGACCGACCGCCCAAGACGTCGCAAAGCGCCTTGAAAAGCCGCTGGCAAATCGCAACCTGATGGCCAATCAGTGAAACTTCGGCACGTTTTGAACGGCCGGCTTCGCTGCTTAAGCAAGCAACCGAAAAGGTGTCGCCATGGGTAAATTGTTCCGTCGGCTGTGGACCGATTCGGAACCGGTGGAATTTGCGAGTGCCTACGACCTCGATGAATCCGTGGCGCGGCTCAGTGCCGCAACCACGCGGACGTGGAATTTGTTCGCGCAGTTCAAGCAGCAGTGCGCCGTCGGTGCCGTCAATGCGTCGCGGGTCTCGCTGCAGCGCGTGATACCGATGGTGAACAACTCGTTCAAGCCTTTTTTCAGGGGTCGTTTCGAAGAGCGCGGCAATCGCGTCATCCTCACCGGCCGCTTTGGCGTCTTGCCGATCGTCCGCATTTTCACGGCGCTGTGGTTCGGCGCGCTAAGCTGCTTCACGCTTGTCATGCTGATCGGCATGATCACTGGCGCGGTGGCATCTTCGAGACCAGCGGCGCTTGCAATTCCCGTGCTGATGTGGGTTGGCGGGCTGGCAATCTGCCAGTTCGGCTTGTGGCTATCGCGAAACGATGTCCAATGGCTGTCGGCATTGATTGGCAAGGCGCTCACTGTTCCAGGACCCGGTGCAGGTGCCACGGTGAATGCATCACCCGGCATTCTCGATAGCCGCGGGCGTTCGCGACTGCCTGACTACGTCGCCCTGGTTCTGGCCATTGGCGGCATCGCGCTGCTTTGCCAGGCGCTGCCCATTGGCGGCATCTTCGATACCGGCAGGATGACGCTGCCGTTTAGTGCAACCAAGTTTTCATCGCCGCCTGCGCTCGCTGCGTGCGGCGCTTTGGAGTTACTGCTTGCAGCCGGCATTTACCGTCGCTCGATCATCGCCTGGTCGTCAGGCTTCCTGTTTTTGATCGGTAACTGGGTCTTTTTTGTGCTGTTCTCCTCGACGGATATCCAGCGTCCAGGCGCTGCTCCCTTTCCTCTGATCTTCATTGGGATGTCGCTCGTCGTGACTGCACTCTGGATGGCCTGGTGGTACGCGCAGCGCCATCATTTCGAGCCGTGATCGGCTTTGAAGCGGACGGCCGGCAGACCCACAGGGCGCCAAAACGCACCCGTGGGTCCGAGGTTCAGCCGGCTGTCACGCCACCATCGACAGACAGCGACTGTCCGGTCATGAATGCCGCCTTGCCCAAAGCGACAAACACCACCGCTTCAGCGATCTCTTCGCCCGTGCCCAGCCGCTTCATCGGCATCGCCGCGCCGAAATCAGCCTTGGCCTTGGCATTACCACCCGTGAAACGATCCAGCATGCCGGTATCAATCGGACCCGGTGCGATGGCGTTGACGCGAATGCCACTTGCCGCAACTTCGAGCGCCGCGGATTTGGTCAGGCCTTCAACGGCATGCTTGCTTGCGACGTACACCGAGGCCCCGGCTGCACCGACCTTGCCGTACGCCGATGAAATGTTGACGATGCTGCCACTGCCTTTTTCCTGCATGACCCGAAGTTCATGCTTCATGCTCAGCAAGACGCCAAGCACATTCGTGTCGAAAGTGGCCGCGTAGCTCGCTTCGGTCTGCTCGGTCACGGCACCTGGCGTTCCTTCGGTACCGGCATTGTTAACGGCCGCATCCAGACGCCCGAAACGCTTCACCGTGGTGTCGACAAGGTTTCGCACCTCGCTATCGATGCGCACATCGGTTTGCACGAATTCGGACTCGCTACCGAGCTTGCGCAATTCCCCGACCAGCGCCTGACCCTGCTCGGGGTTGCGCCCTGAAACAACAACGTCAGCACCTGCGCGCGCAAAGGCCAGCGCTGACGCGCGTCCGATGCCCGTTAAGGCACCGGTGATAAGAACCACGGGTTTGTTCATGATGACATCCTTTTCCTGTCGAGAAATTCAATCGGACTGACCGCGTCGACCCGATCCGGGTAACACGCAAGGTAGCCCATATAATATGTACGACCGTATTAGATTTGTCAAGGCCAACTTTGAGGACGGTGGCGGCCAGGAAGGCCTGCTAGCGGCGATTGCAGCGAGAATGCCGGCGTCTACGAGCGCGCATGCGCGCCGGCCGAGCCAGGTTCCCTAGCGCATGCGGCCAGAAAGCGCAGACGCGGATGCGCGTGGCTGGCCGATGCGTGGAATCAGGACATTGAAGAGGACGTCCTTCAAGCGCTCCACGGGTAGCGGGCTGCGTTCAGTCTTGGCCATCAGGTTGGCGCCTTGCAACGACGATACGACAAAGGCCGCGATCTCATCGCAGTCGCTCGATGGCGCAATTTCCCCCGCCTCGACCGCGGCCTTCAGACAGTAAGCGATCGACGCGCGCACCTCTGCAAAAATCTGCAGTAGCCGCTGCCGGATCGCCTCGCTGTGTTGGCTGGCCTCGGCCGCGAAGTTACCCAACAGGCAGCCAGCGCGCATGCTGTCGCAGTTCAGTTGCTCCTTGCCGGCGTCGATGTAGGCCCGTAAGCGTTGCAGCGGCGGCAGGGCATCGTTGCGCAAAGTGGCGCTGATGGTTTTCTCGGCAGCAGCGAAATACAGATCGATGACTTCCAGGCCAAACGCCTCCTTGGAGGCAAAATGATTGGTAAACGAGCCCTGCGGCACGCCCGCAGCTTGGACGATATCGCGCACGCTGGCGTTGGCAAACCCGTGCGCGTGCACGACTTTCAGGCCTTCCTGAAGGATTTTTTCACGGTGCGAGGGCTTGGGCATGTAAGCAATATAGTCGTACGTATTGGTCTGTCAAGCGGTTGCCGTGAAAAACTTCGGCAAGCGGTGCAAAATGGCGATCGATCCTTCCTGGCACCGACATGACTACAACACGAGAAGCGATTCGCGAGCCCGAACGCACGACACCGGTTTTTGGTGAATTCGACGTCGTCGTCTTAGGCGGTGGCCCGGCCGGCATTGCCGCTGCGGTGGCCGCGGCGCAAAACGCCGCACGCGTACTGCTCATCGAGCGCTACGGTTTTCTTGGCGGCATGGGCACGGCCGCCGGCGTCACGAATTTTTGCGGACTTCATGCCAACGTCTTCGGCGAGATCCAGCAGGTGGTGCACGGCGTTGCAGATCAGCTGCTCGAGCGCATGCGCGCGCTTGACGGCTTGAATGAACCGCACCTGATCCTGGGCAAGATCTGGGCTCAGGCCTACGACATGAGCGCGCTGAAGTGCGCAGCCGACCAGCTTCTTCTGGCGAGCCGGGCGCAGATTCTCTTTCACGCGCTGGCCGTGGGCGTGACGCGCCGTGACGACGGCGCCCTAGAAAGCCTGCTCGTCGAGACCAAATCAGGTCGGCTTGCCGTGCGCGCCAGCGTCTTCATCGACTGTTCTGGCGATGGCGACTTGATGCACCGGGCAGGATTGCCGATGGAAAAAGGCGACGACGAGGGGCATCTGCTGTATCCGACCTTGATGTTTCGCGTGGGTAACGTCGATGCCAAGCGTGCCGGAGAAGCGTGGCACAGCATCCCCGCCCTCATGGACGAGGCCGAAGCGAGGGGCGAATTCCGGTTTCCCAGGCGCGGCGCAATCGTCAGGCCGCAGCGCCATGCCTACGAATGGCGCGTCAACGTCACGCAGTTGAAGAATCAGGATGGCTCGGCAACAGACGGCACGATCGCCGAATCGCTAAGCGCTGGCGAACTTGAAGGCCGCAGGCAGATCGTTGATTACCTGCGCTTCCTGCGTGCACGCGTGCCGGGCTTCGAAGCGGCCTACGCGCTGGATATCGCGCCGCAACTAGGCATCCGGGAAACCCGGCGCCTGATTGGCGAAGCGGTCCTAAGCGGGGAGGATGTCCTTGCCTGTGCAGACTTCGAAGATGCCATCGGTGTCAACGGCTGGCCCCTCGAGAAACACGTCGCGGGTGACGTGAAGTGGTTCTGGCCGGACATTCCCGGCTCGCGCGGATTCAATCAGTTGCCCTATGGCATGCTGGTGCCGCGACAGGCGCATTCCAACGGCATCGACAATGTCCTTGCCGCCGGGCGCTGCGCGTCGATGACGCACGACGGCCATGCAGCAGCGCGCGTCAGTGGTGCCTGCTTTGTCATGGGCCAGGCCGCAGGCACCGCCGCGGCGCTTGCCTTAAAGAACAGCTGCTCGCCGCGCTCGCTTGCCGTTGACCAGCTGCAACGGGTGCTTATCGATCAGGGCGCATATCTTGGGCGCTGAAGGCAAGCCTGTGGCACCCTAGGCGCCCATGACCGTTGCTGACCCATTGGCGGAAAAAAAGGCGGAGAGCGAGGGCCAAAGCGGCTATCGCTGGGTCATCCTTGGCCTCGCCTGGCTTGCGCTGCTGATGAGTTTTGTCGACCGTCTGGCCTGGGCCAACGTCGCAGTCCAGGTGGGTGGATCGCTTGGCATGCAGGTGGCAAGCCTTGGCGAATTCGTCACCGCGTTTTATGTCGGCTATGTCGCATCGAATGCCTTTGGCGGCGTTGCCATCGACTGGATCGGCCCAAGGCGCATGATCGGCTTCTCGCTCCTCCCGCTCGGGCTTGCGACGTTTGCCTTCGGCTACACCGATTCGGTCATTTTTGGGCTTGCCTTGCAGTTCGCCATGGGCCTTGCCGCAGGCGCCGATTTCTCTGCCTGCGTGAAACTCATCGCGACCTGGTTTGACTTCAAGAGCCGCGGCCTCGCCATGGGTCTTTTGACGACGGCATCGTCGATTGCCGTGGTCGCGACCAACGCCAGCGTGCCCTCGCTCGCCAAGGCCTATGGCTGGACCGGCGTCTACCAGAGCCTGGGTGCAGCCACGCTGATCGCGGGCGCCTTGTGTTTCCTCACGATCAGAGACGCCACCAGGCGCACGGTCGACGATGACGCGCCGCCCAATGTCGCAGCGCTCTTTCGCAACCGCGATCTGGTGCTGCTTGCCATCGTTGGCTTTGGCGCCCTGTGGGGAACGTGGGGCTTCGCTTTTTGGGCCAACGCGCTGATGATCAAAGGCTACGGCATTGCACCGATTCGTGCCGGCTTCATTACCGCGAGCTTTGGCATCGGCGCAATCATTTCGAAGCCGCTCATCGGGCTGCTCTCCGACCTGCTGGGTGGCAGGCGCAAGGCGCTCCTGGTTGCCTGCTTTGCAATGTTCACCGTCATGCTGCTGGTTTTTGGCACGCTCAAGACCGAGACGCAATTCCTGATTGCCGCGCCGATCCTTGGCGTATCTGCGTTTGTCTACACGCCACTGGTTGCCGCCATGGTCGCAGAAATCTCAGGGCCAAGGCTGATTGGATCGGCGTATGGCATCAGCAATGCCTTCTGGCAGCTGGGGACCGTGCTCGTGCCGCTGGTCGTAGGCCAGGTCTTCCAGGCCAGCGGCTCGTTTTACGCCGCCTTCGTCGCGCTCGCTGTGGGCCCCTTGATCGCGACGCTTTTCATGACCCGGGTTCACGAAGCGCGTCGCGTCCAGCCAGAGCTCACCGCTCGGCTACGAACCGATGCCTGACAGGCCGGCGTAAAGCCCGAAAATGACGGTGACGCTGATAATCGCCAGCACCACGCGCCGATAGGCAGGCCCGAGCCGGAAGCGCTCAGGCAAGGCCCTGATCGCAAGCAGGTAGAGAAAGCCGAGGACGATCGGCAGCAAGAGCGCGTTCATGACCTGCACGCCGACACTGATCTTGACGAGATCAACGCCCGAGGCAACCAGAATTCCACCGAGGACGAGCGAGAGCGTGTAGACGCCGTAGAACCATGGCGCCTCACGCGGCCTGAACTCGAGCGAATGCTTGTAGCCCATGACTTCGCCCAGAGTGCGTGCGGCGGTCAGCGTGACCACCACCGTGGCGACAAGCGATGCGCCGATCATGCCGAGCGCAAACAGCGTTGTGCCAACGCGGGCGCCAACGAAAGGCGTAATCGCCTTGGCAATGTCCTGCACCGTATTGAGCGGGTGCGCGTCGCCGTTTTTGGCCAGCGTGGCTGCGGTTGCGATCAATACGGCGGCCATGATCAGCTGGGTCACCCCGGCACCGATCGCGGTATCCCAGCGGGCGGCCTTGAGATCGTCGACGCCAAGACCTTTTTCGATCACGGCCGACTGCTGGTAGAAAACCATCCACGGCATGATCACGGCGCCGATGTTGGCAGCCGCCAGATAGAGATATTTGTCGTTGCGAAACGGAATATTGATGGCACCTGCCCAGAGTTCGGCTGCGCTTGGGTGCGCACGCCAGGCGACGACCAGAAAAACCAGCTCGAAAAGGCCGATGGCCAAGGCGATGCGCTCCACCGTCAGATACGAGCCGGTATAGGCCATGACCGACAGGCCGACGACCGTCACGGCCATGGCCTGCCACACCGGAATGCCCAGCAACTGGCCTACACCTGCAATGCCGCTCAGTTCGGTGACAAGCGCACCGACGCAAGCGAGGATCAAGGTCGACACCGACAGCCACGCCCAGCCGCGGCCAAAATGCTTGGCAATCAACTGACCGTGACCGAGCTGGGTGACAATGCCAAGGCGTACCGTGATTTCCTGGACGATATAGAGGATCGGGATCAGGACCAGTTGCAATGCCAGCAACTGGTAGCCCCACTCCGCACCACTTTGCGCGGCGGTAATGATGCTGCCGGCATCGGTGTCGGCGAGCATGACGACGATTCCGGGGCCGGCGACGACGGCAAAGCGGCGCCAGTTAAAGCCCGGGTCGACCGGCAGCGGTCTTGCGTTGGAAACCATGAATGCGAATGTAAATGAAAATCATTCTTATGATGCCACAGGATTGCCCGCTCGGCACCCGCCACCTGGCCAGCGCCTTGCGATTTCCCCTGAAATCCGCCGCACAGCCCCCCGCCATGCCATGATGTTCGAGCTTTTCACGCCAGCCAGCGAAGAATTGATGGCCATCGCAAGCGTCTGGCATGCGTCGTGGTGCTCGACCGGTCTTGCCGATGCCGGCGATGACACGCAAGACGCGCTGTTTCAAAGGTTGTGCGCTGCCGCAGCGTCATCGGAATGGACGCTTTGCGCTGCCGGCACCCCCGCCGCAATCGCCGGCTTTGTTGCCCTCAATCAGGAGCAAAGCTGGTTGCGGCAACTGTTTGTTGCGCCGCAAGCGCAATATCAGGGCGTGGGCAGCCTGCTTCTCGCACACGCCAAGGACAAGATGAAAGATGGATTCTGGCTGCGCTGCGATCCGGGAAACCTCAAGGCGCGGCGCTTCTACGAGCGGCACCAGTTCCGTCTCGATGCAATCGCGCCCCATCCAAGGCACGGCAGGACGATGGCGACGTACATCTGGCCCTGAATCCGGCTTTGGCATTTTGGCGACACGTCACGCCAATGTCACATTCGAGAACAACAATCCTCGGCTTGATCGGGGAGACATGAATGGAATCAATCTTGGGGTCGCTTGGCCCGGGAACCGCACTGCTTTTGATCCTGGCTCTTCTGCTTGCCCTAAGTTTCGAATTCGTCAACGGTTTTCACGACACGGCCAACGCAGTTGCAACCGTGATCTACACCCACTCGCTCAAACCGATGCAAGCGGTGGTCTGGTCGGGCACATGGAATTTTATCGGTGTACTGACCTCCAACGGCGCCGTGGCCTTTGGCATCATCGCGCTCCTGCCGGTCGAATTGATCGTCAACGTCGGCTCTGGCGCCGGCTTCGCGATGGTCTTCGCGCTTCTGGTCTCGGCGATCATCTGGAACGTCGGCACCTGGTATATGGGCTTGCCGGCATCGAGTTCACATACGCTGATCGGCTCGATCGTCGGCGTCGGACTGATGAATTCGTACGTTTCCGCCACGACAAAGTTCGGCGAAGGCATCAACTGGGGCAAAGTCTCCGATACGGTCTTGGCACTGCTCGTCTCGCCGGTGGTGGGCTTTGTTTGCGCCGGCTTGCTGTTGCTGCTGTTTAAGGCACTGATCAAGAATCCGGACCTGTACAAATCGCCCGTGGGTGACGAGAAGCCCCCGCTTTGGATTCGCAGCCTCTTGATTCTGACCTGCACCGGCGTGAGTTTCGCCCACGGCTCGAACGACGGTCAAAAAGGCATGGGACTGATCATGCTGATCTTGATTGGCATCGTTCCTACGGTCTACGCGCTCGATCTGGGAACGCCCGACGCTACGGTGGCAAGGCTCGTGCAATCGAGTCATGCCAGCGTGGCCATCATCGACCGTGTCGATGGCGCTGCACGTGGCGCAAACATGAGCGACAAGGACGCCCAGGCTGCCCTTTCGACCTACCTGCGCCGCGGTGCGACCGACGCGGATACGATTCCTGCAGTCGCGCATGCGATGCATGCGATCGAAGTGCAACTCGCCGCAGCCAAGACCCTCAATGACGTGCCGCTAGATGCCCGCCGTGCGCTTCGCAGCAACATCTACGTCGTGAGCGAATCCCTGGCCAAGCTGCTCAAGACCGATACCTTCAAAGGCGGCGATCGCGATGTCATTGGTGCTTATCGAGCCGACTTGAAGACCGTCACGACATTCATTCCGATCTGGGTCAAGGCGGCCGTAGCGCTGGCGCTGGGTCTTGGCACGATGATCGGCTGGAAGCGCATTGTCGTGACCGTCGGCGAGAAAATCGGCAAGGTCCATCTGACCTACGCCCAGGGGGCTTCGGCAGAACTCGTCGCTATGGCGACGATCGAAGCTGCCGATGTCTTCGGATTACCCGTGAGCACCACGCACGTCTTGTCCTCGGGCATCGCCGGCACCATGTTCGCGAACCGCTCAGGCCTGCAAAAGGACACCATCCGCAACATTCTTCTCGCCTGGGTGCTGACGCTGCCGGTGTGCGTCTTCCTCGGGGCGAGCCTTTTTGCCGCGGGCCTTTTCGTCGTACTGCGACTGTTCTCCTAGAGCCCTTGCGGGGCGGCAAGCGCGCCGCCCCGCCTAGCCCGCGTGGGCCTTGAGATCCTCGACCAGGAATTCGAGTCGGTCCTGGCCAAAGTACATGCGATCGCCAAGAAACATCGTTGGCGCCCCAAAGATGCCGCGCGCGACTGCTGCATCGGTGTCGCTCTTCAAGCGTTCCTTGACAAGCGGGTCCTCGGTCATGGCGAGGATGGCGCTCGCATCCAGTCCGCCGGCTGCGAGCGTCTGCAGGACAATCTCGCCTTCGCCGAGATTTTTCTGCGCGACCCAAAGCGCCGTGAAAATCACGGTCAGATAGCGCTGGAAGAGGTCGGCGTCCGCCATCAGCGTGCCGGTTGCGCCGCGCATCAGGCGCAAGGTATTGATCGGGAAATACGGATTGAAGCTAAATGGCACGCCGTAGCGCTTTGCAAAGCGCTGCATGTCCTGGCCCATCCAGCGCGCCTTGGCAGGAACCACGGCAGGAGATGCGTTGCCAGCCATCTTGTGCACGGCGCCAAGCAGCATCGGACGAAACACCAGCTGGGCGCCGGCCTCGCGCGCGATTTTTGGCAGCTGCGTCCAGGCCAGATAGGACGTCGGGCTGCCGACATCGAAATAAAATTCGATCGCTGTTTCCATGTTCTTCCAGGTTGCCTTCAAAAACGTTCGGACCAGGGTCTAAGATCGATCTCGTGCGTCCAGGCATCGCGCGGCTGGCAATGCAAGTACCAGTAATTCTCGGCGATATGGTCCGGGTTCAGGATGCCGTCTTGCGCCTTCAAGGCATAGCGTTCGGGAAAATTCGAACGGATGAATTCGGTATCGATGGCGCCATCGACAACGACATGGGCAACATGGATATTCATCGGTCCAAGTTCGCGCGCCATCGATTGCGCGAGCGCGCGCAAGGCGTGCTTGGCCCCGGCGAACGCGGCGAACTTGGCGGCGCCGCGAAGCGACGCCGTCGCGCCGGTAAAAATGATCGTGCCGCGCGTGCGCGTGACCATGCGCTTTGCGACTTCGCGCCCGAAAAGAAACCCGCCAAGGCAGGCCATCTCCCAGATCTTGAAATACTTGCGGCTCGTCTCCTCAAGGATGCTCGAGGGCACATTGGCCCCGATGTTAAAGACCAGCACCTCGATCGGACCGACCTCGCTTTCGATCTTCTCAACCAGCGCCACGACGTCGTCTTCCTTTCTGGCGTCCGCGCCAAAGCCGATCGCAGCAAAGCCTTCGGCACGAATCGCGTCAACCAGGCCCTGCACTTTGTCGGCATTGCGCCTGATGACGCAGGCCGTGAGTCCACCGCGGGCAAAGCGCCTGGCGATGGCACCTCCGGTGGCATCGCCTGCCCCGATCACCAGCGCAACAGGCGCAAGAGGCAAGTTTGGTTCAGATGCGCTCAAATGGTCCTCCCCGTGCTGCCCGGATCCGGGCCTCGCGGCTATTGTGCTCTTTCGGGCATGACTGAGTAAGGCGGCTTGGCCTTTGGATCAGAGCGGATGTTGATGAGCACCAGCTGGACGTCGGGCAATCCACGCAGGCGTGTTTCCAGTTCCCCGAGGGGCTCTTGCGCTACACGGCAGCCCTCGACCCAGACGAAGCGGCGCTTCACCGTGATCCAGATCGTCGCATTGGGGATCAGCGCGGCATCATCGAAGGTCTTCTTCACGGCATCGGCGATGTCGGCGTCGTACAGATAGGCGTTGGGCTTCTTGCACTCGCCCGCGAGGAAACAGCTGGTGCCGCGCTCGACCCTGTAGTGGCCTTCGGCGTTGGCTTCCTTTTTCGTGAGATAAGGCCCAAGCGGCTGCGGACAGTCGGCAAGCGCGTGGCGCACCTGGAAGTACGGATCGTTAAACCAGTTGCCGAGCTGATCGGCGTTCTCCTGGGCAAGCGCGCGTCCGGCGGCTGCGACCCCAAGGAGGGCAGCCAGGGCAAGACGCAACGTGTGGCGGCCCAAACGCTTGCCACGCATCCTGGCCACGGCAGCCTTGGCATCCATCCGGGAAGCCTACGTGCGTGCGATGCGCCGGTCAAGGCAGCCTCTTTTTGCTTGCTCAACGTCACTGCGGGCGCTAACATTTTTGCGATGAAGAAGAAATTCAAGTCGAAGCTGGTGTCACGCGGACCCAATGGTGCCTGGTGCTTCATGCCGATTCCATTCGATGTCGAGGCGGCATTCGGCAAGAAATCTCGCGTTGCCGTCACAGGCAGCGTCAATGGCTTCGCATTTTCGTCGTCGCTCATGCCGGTGGGCGACGGCACCCACGAAATGATGTTCAACAAGATCCTGCAAACCGGTGCCAAGGCTGGCCCGGGCGATGAGGTCGAGGTCATCATGGAGCCCGATCTCGAGCCGCGCCGGGTGACGCTTCCGGAGGACTTCAAGAAACGCTTGTCTGCGAATGGCGCGAGTGCAAAATTCGCCAAGCTCGCCTACTCCCACCAAAAGGAATACGTGCGCTGGATCGAGGACGCCAAGCGCGAAGAGACGCGCGAGCGGCGCATCGCCAAGGCGCTTGACATGATCGCAGCCAACGAGGTCTTGTCGCGATGACGGCAATCACGACCGAAAGCGCCCTGATGCGCCTGGCATGTCTTGCCATCAAGCGGGGATTGATCGTTGCCAACCTTGACGAGATCGATCTCGGCCTTCTGATGTCCTTTGCGGTCGAAGGCTTCCTGCCGGCGCAAGACTACAGCGAAGCGTCGGTCAATCACGTTCTTAAGGCTTGGCTTGCCAGAGGCGGGCGCATGCTGCGCAGCGATCACGTCGAGCTGCGCCGGACCTTGATCGATTTGCAGTTCTTGAGCCGGGATGATTTTTGCCGCTGCTACCGCCTGGCGGCATCGCCACCGGCGCGCTTCGCGGGAATTCTCGGGGCGCTGTCTGGCCAGAGCCTTTCCGAGATCGTGGAAAGCGCGCGCACGGCGCACGAAAATGAGCGCGCAATACGTCTGGAGGCCTACCGTCAGGCGCAAGGTACCGCGCCGCTTTCGAGTCGCTAAGGTTTTGACGGCGGCTTGGTGCGATTGCTGCCCTGGCGCTCCAGCATCCAGCCAGGATATTCCGGCGGCAGCTGGCTGACGGCATTCAAGCTGGCTAAGTCTTCGTCGTCGAGCACGAGCGCGCCCGCGGCAAGATTCTGATCGAGCTGCTCTGGATTTTTGGCGCCGATGATAACGCTGGTGACGGCGCGTTGGTGCAACAGCCACGCCAGTGCCACGCCCGCGACCGTTGCAGCGTGCTTCTTGGCGATAACGCGCATGGCGTCGACGCAATTGAACGCCCGCTCCTTGTCTACCAGCGGAAAATCGAAAGTGCTTCGCCTCGCGCCATCCGGGCCCTTGCCATCGCGGTCGAACTTGCCACTCAGAAGGCCGCCCGCGAGCGGGCTCCACACCATCAGGCCGAGTTTTTGATCTTCGATGAGCGGGATGACCTCCCTTTCGAGATCGCGGCCCGCAATCGTGTAGTAGGCCTGTACGCTCTGAAAGCGCGCTTGGCCCTTTGCCTCGGAAATGGCCAGACCCTTCATGATCTGCCAGGCGGCGAGATTGCATAGACCGATGTAGCGCACCTTGCCCGAACGGACCAGGTCGTTCAGGCTGTCAAGCGCCTCTTCCAGGGGCGTGACAGGATCAAAGCCGTGAATCTGGTAGAGATCGACGTGGTCGAGCTGCAGGCGTTTAAGACTGGCGTCGATCTGATTGAAGATGTGATAGCGCGACTGGCCGCGACCGTTGGGCGAATCCTCTGACATGACGCCGAAGGCCTTGGTGGCAACCACAATTTCGTCGCGCGGCAAGCCAAGCGCCTTGAACGCCTCGCCAAGCAGTGCTTCGGATTGCCCAAGCGAGTACACATTGGCGGTGTCGAAAAAATTCACGCCCGCATCAAAAGCGCCCTTCACAAGGGCATTGACACTGTCCTGCGCCAGACCACCCATCACCTTCCAGTATCCTTGTGAGCCAAAGGTCATGGTTCCCAGGCAGATTTCGGACACATACATTCCGGTCTGGCCAAGCAAGCGGTAGCGCATTGTCATACTCCTTTTGAATTGAACGCGCCGATTGCGCGTTATGGGGCCGCTAGAACGGACCGTCGGTTTCTCGCAAGCGGTCGGGCAGGCCGTCGTGGTCACCCTTTAGCGTCGTCGGCGCGTCGGCCCAATGGTATTGGCCCACGTCGGCGTTGGCCTTGGGATGAAGCGGATAGTGCACCTTGTTGTCGGCGCGCTTGTGCTCGCCCACAACCAGCAGCCGTACGGTGCGCTCGCTGTTGTTGATGACGGTGTGGGCAATGCCCGTGCCCGGCACGAAGACGACACCGTCTCCAGCCTTGAGCCTGTGCAACTCGCCATCGAGCCAGACATCGGGCTCGCCTTCCACAACGAAGACGAACTCCTCCTCGGTTTTCTCGGCGTGCGGCCATGACGTGCGATGCCCGGGCTCGAGCCGCTCATGGTGAATACCGATCGACTTGAAGCCAAAGAGGCGCCCGAACGAGGCGGCAAACGATAGCCCTTCATGGCTTCCGGCGTACCTGCCAACCTCGGTATCCTCGATCTCGCTCCAGTGCTTGATGTATTCAGGCCGGGTGGTCATGTCAGGTCTCGCTGGAAAAGAGTGATTGCAAAAGCCATACTGGGGGAATTCCGAAACGGGAACATTGCGTGCAACCGATCATTGAATCATTCCTGGATATTCCGACATCGACCTTTAGCCATGTTGTGTATGACCGCGAAGGTGGCCGTGCCGCAATCATCGACCCGGTGTTGGGTTTTGATCCGACGTCTGGCAAAACCTCGCTTGCCCCGATCGCGCCGATTCTCGCGCTGATCAAGGCGCAAGGACTTGAAGTCGAGTGGATTCTCGAGACCCATGCCCATGCCGATCATCTTTCGGCGGCCCCTCCTCTCAAAGACGCGCTCGGTGGAAAAATCGGCATTGGCGCGCGCATCATCGAAGTCCAGAACACGTTCAGCCGGCTGCTCAACCTTGGCCCTGACTTTGCCAAGGACGGCTCGCAATTCGATCATCTCTTTGCCGATGGCGAAAATTTCATGGTCGGCGCACTTCGTGCCTGTGCGCTCGATATGCCAGGACATACGCCGGCGGACATGGCGT
The DNA here is from genome assembly GCA_903970185.1 of Gammaproteobacteria bacterium. Taxonomy (GTDB): domain Bacteria; phylum Pseudomonadota; class Gammaproteobacteria; order Burkholderiales; family Burkholderiaceae_D; genus CAJCIC01. The sequence goes on along the minus strand of CAJCIC010000110.1, from coordinate 1,866 downwards.
TCGTGATCGGCGAGCATATTTTCGTTGGCGACACCCTTTTCATGCCGGATGTCGGCACTGCACGGTGCGATTTCCCAGGCGGTGACGCGCCCGCGCTGTACCGCTCGATCAAGCGCCTGCTCGCCTTCTCGCCCGGCACGCGCCTTTATCTTTGCCATGACTACCCGCCTTCTGGCCGTGCGCCTTGCGCCTTCACGACAGTGGCGGAGGAAAGACATGCCAACATCCATGTCAATGACGCGGTTTCGCTCGAACAATTCGTCAGCATGCGCGAGAACCGCGACAAGACCCTGGCCATGCCGCAGCTGATGTGGCCGGCGATCCAGGTCAACATTCGCGCCGGCCAATTTCCGCAACCTGAGCACAACGGCAGCCGCTACCTGAAACTTCCCATCGATGCCCCAGCCTCATGATGCCGGCGCATCCTTGCCGGCAAGGCCCGGGGCAGATCGAGGCGCCGCCAGAAGCAAGCCGTCGCTGCCGGTTTCGTCCTTCAAGCGCGTGCCGGTGGCGCCTAGCCTGCGCGCACCATCGATCAATGCGCAAAGCTTGCGCGCGGCGACAGCGTAACTGATCCCCGCCTCGCGAACGTTGGACAGGCAATTGCGCTCAGCGTCGCTGCGCCCCCTTTGTGGCGCGCGGGTGAGATAAAGCCCAAGGCTGTCTGGCGAGCTCAGTCCCGGCCGCTCGCCGATGGCGACAACCACGAACTCCGCCGAAAATATCGCGCCAATCGCGTCGCCAAGTGCGACGCGGGCATTTTGCGCACAGACCACCGGCCCCGCGAAGTCTGGCCGCAGCGTCGTCACCGCCTGGTAGAGCGGCACTGCATGGGCCTGCAGAGCCAGGGCCGAAAGGCCGTCGGCAAAGACCCACACAACAGCGGGCGCTTTTGTGCGTGCCTCGCTAGCACCGGTAAGAAGCGCAAGAGAAGCATCGTCAAGCATGCGCCCAAGATCCGGGCGTCGAAGATACATGGCGCGATCTGACACCGCGCTTGCGACGCGAAAGATCCCCTCGCTGCCGTTGCCTTTGAGATCCGATGAGAGCTCTTGCCAATCGACTGTGGCATGCACGGCATCCCGTGCCGCGGCATGGGCCAGGCAAAATTGCAGCCAGGGTGCAGTCGGAAGACTGGCGCCAACGCGGCCAAGTCCAAGCCGCGCCGGTGTCAAGCGCTTGAGCTCGTCCCACAGGTGCTCGGATTGGCTCATGCCCGCAAGAGCCTCACCGCCTCCGAGAGGAGCCTGACTTCGCGCCCGTCGCGTACCAGCCTGCCACTGCCATCGGTAATGCCGATGGATTCGAGCCACGATTCGAATTCGGGCGCAGCGCGCAGGGAAAGCGCCTCGCGCACGTAGAGCGTGTCATGAAACGAAGTGCTCTGATAATTGAGCATGATGTCGTCAGCTCCGGGCACCGCCATGATAAATGTCACGCCCGCCGTGGCCAGCAGCGTCAATAGCGAATCCATGTCGTCCGAATCGGCCTCGGCGTGGTTGGTGTAGCAGATATCGCAGCCCATCGGCAGCCCAAGCAGCTTGGCGCAAAAGTGGTCTTCAAGGCCGGCGCGAATGATCTGCTTGCCATCGTAGAGGTATTCCGGGCCGATGAAGCCGACCACCGTATTGACCAGAAGCGGCTCGAACCTGCGCGCAACGGCGTAGGCGCGCGCCTCGGCCGTCTGCTGGTCGAGTCCGCGGTTAGCACCTGCTGACAGCGCACTGCCCTGGCCGGTCTCGAAGTACATGACATTCTGGCCGACCGTGCCGCGCGCGCTCGCTCGGGCTGCGGCGTGCGCCTCTGCAAGCAGGCCAAGGTCGATGCCAAAGCTGGCATTGGCGGCCTCGGTGCCGGCGATCGACT
>CAJCIC010000109.1 GCA_903970185.1 Gammaproteobacteria bacterium | reverse complement strand
CTCGCGCTGAAGCGCCTGCCGATCCTGAAGCAGCCCCGCCATGCGCTCGTTGGCCGAGCGCAGCGAATCCTGAAAATCGGCAAGGGCACGTGAACGTGCCACTTCCAGGCTTGGCAGGTCGGGGTAGGTCGATAACAGCACCTGATCGGAGCGGCGCTGCTCGCGCTCCTGTTCTTCCTGTTCCTTCTTGCGCTTTTCGGCTTCAGCCTGGGCCGCCTGTTGCGCCGGAGTCAGGGGCGCTGCGATTTCGCGTACGATCAGACCGCCCTTGCTGCGTTCCTGCATGGGCAGGTCAGCGCACTCGGGAATGGGTCGATCCGAGGTAATTTCGTGCCCCGACTTGTCGCGACAGGAATAGATGTGCTGGGCAAACGCGGCCTGCTGGACACAAACCAGTGAAAGGCAGCAAAACGCGTTCTGGGCACCCTTCACGCCACGAGTTCCTTTGCGCCATAGCGCTCGCGGTAGGCCGCGACCGCATCGGCGTGCTGGCGCAGGTTCGGGTCCTGGGTCTGCGCCAGCACCTCGAGAATGTCACTTAAGCTCGCAATCGAGAGCACCGGGATGTGCAATTGCGCCTCGATTTCAGCTGCGGCCGAACGCTCGGTCAGCTGCGTCGCGTTACCGCCGCGCTCCTGGCGATCAAGGGCAATGAGAACCGCAGCCGGTGTCGCATTGACGCTTTCGATCAAGCGCACCGATTCGTTAACCGAGGTGCCCGCCGAGATGACATCATCGACAATCACGACGCGCCCAGCCAGAGGGGCACCGACCAGAAGGCCGCCCTCGCCGTGGTCCTTGGCTTCCTTGCGGTTATAGGCGAAGCCGATGTTGCGCTCGCCGGCACTTGCTGCCGCAAGTGCCGCAGCGGTTGCGCTCGCGAGCGTGATGCCCTTGTACGCCGGGCCAAACAGCATGTCGAAGTGAAGCTCGCGCTCGCGCTCCGCCGCCATCAGGGTTTTGGCATAAAATTGCGCAACCCGCATCAGCGTCGCGCCGCGGTTGAAAAGCCCCGCATTGAAAAAGTAGGGCGACTGGCGGCCTGCCTTCGTCGTGAAATCGCCAAAAAGCAAAACACCGCTCTCAATGGCGAAGCGGATGAAGTCCTGACGCAATTTGATCAAATTCGCCCCATTTTGGTATCCATTGCTGAATCTGGTGGATTTTAGCCGCTTCACCCGGGGTTTTCTGCCGAATACAAGCCAGGGACGCAAACTTCATTCCAAAAAACATGATGCAGCATGGCAAGCGCAGGCTACGCGTGATCTCGGCCAATCTCAATGGCATCCGTTCCGCCCATAAAAAAGGCATATTCGAATGGCTCGACACGGCCGATGCCGACATCATCTGCGTCCAGGAGCTCAAGGCCCAGGCCGCGGACATGACGGCTGCCCTATTACGAGACGCGACACACCACGCGTGGTTCCACTACGCAGAAAAGAAAGGCTATAGCGGTGCCGGCCTTTACGCCGTGAAGAAGGCCAAGCGCTTTAGCACCGGTTTTGGCAGCAAGGAATTTGACGCCGAGGGCCGCTACGCGCGCGCCGATTTTGATCGCGGCAAGAGGAAACTGTCGGTGATCAGCCTGTATCTGCCCTCGGGCTCGAGCTCGCCCGAGCGCCAGGAAGCCAAATTCAGGTTTCTCAAGCGCTTCATGCCGCATCTGAAGCGCCTTAAGGCCGAGCACGATAGCGACGGGCGCGAATTCATCCTGTGCGGCGACTGGAACATCGCGCACAAGGAAATCGACCTGAAAAATTGGCGTGGCAATCGCAACAATTCGGGATTTCTCCCCGAGGAGCGCGCCTGGATGACGAAGCTCTTTGACGAAGTCGGATTCGTCGACGTCCACCGCAAGCTCGACCCGCGGCCGGATCAATACACCTGGTGGAGCAATCGCGGCGCGGCGCGCGAGAAAAACGTCGGCTGGCGCATCGACTATCAGATCGCCACCCCTGGCATCGCGGCAAAAGCGTATGCCGCTTCGATTTACAAGGAACGGCACTTTAGCGACCACGCACCCTTGATCGTGGACTACGACTGGCCGTTCTGACAGCGTCATGGCGGCCCGCCTGAGGAGTGTCACTGACGGCCCCTGAATTGCAATGCCCGCTTTGCCGCCTGACCGATCAATCCAGATCCCTGGGCAACTTAGTCTTCGAATCGCGGCAGGACGGGCGCAATGTCCTCGACGCGCGGCCCGGCTGAACCCTGTCGTTAGGCGAGTGGGCGTTCCATGAAGATCAGAAACTGCATCAGGTCGAGGGGATAGTCGTGATACGCAGGACACGCCCTAAAGCCAAGCAGCTGGTACATCTGGATGGCTTCGGTCAAAAGGTAGCCGGTATCCAGACGCATCAGTGTGAAGCCGTCATCTTTGGCTTGCGCGATCAACGCATTGCACAGGGCCCGGCCGTAACCCCGGCCCTTGAAACGATCGAAAACAAACAGCCGCTTCATCTCGCACGTGCTCGCGTCGAGCCTGCGGTAGGCAATGCCACCGGCGATCTCGCTCTCGTGTCTTAGAAGCAGCGTCTTGCCGTTGGGCGGCCCGTAGGCCGTGGGCAGATCAGCCAACTCATTGGCGAGCGACTGGTGCGAGAACACCTTGTCAATAAACCCGGGGTGGGGCTGAAAGCGGATGCGCAACCACTCGACATAGGCGGTGACCAGATGTGCAAACGCCTCGTAATCCGCAGCGCTTTTCGCAACGAAGATGACGTCATCGACCATTTGCCTGCCGCGCCATTGACGATGGGTTACGCATCGGATGACGCCTAGGACGACCTGCGCATCAGGGTGCTCTTGCCAAACAGCGATTCGATCAGATCGAGCGCCACGACTGCCGTGCGGTTGCGTACGTCAAGCGCCGGATTGAGCTCCATCACGTCAAGCGAGCCGAGCTGCTCGGTATCGGCAATCATCTCCATGCACAGTTGCGCCTCGCGATAGGTCGGGCCGCCAAGGACCGTCGTGCCCACGCCAGGGGCAATCTCGGGATCGAGGAAGTCGACATCAAAACTGACGTGGACGTGGGTGTTGGCATCGACTCCGGCGAGCGCTTGCTGCATGGTCGCGCGCATGCCGATCTCATCGACATAGCGCATGTCGAAGACTTCAAGACCGACTTCGTGGACGAGACGTTTCTCGCCGGGATCGACGCTGCGAATGCCGATCTGGCGCATCGACTTCGGGCTTAACGCCGGAACCACGCCACCGATTTCGACCAATTCCTTCGGCCCGTGGCCACACAGGCAGGCAACGGGCATGCCGTGGATGTTTCCGCTTGGGGTGAGCAGGTTGGTGTTGAAGTCGGCATGCGCATCAAGCCACAGGACCCTGAGTTTTTTGCCGGTTTCCCGGCAGTGACGCGCAACCGCACTGATCGAGCCGATGCCAAGACAATGGTCACCTCCCATCAGGATCGGCATGTGTCCCTTGAGAAGTTCGGCGTGAACGGCCTCGTGCACGAGCTGATTCCAGGCCACCACCTCTGCCAGATGGCGATATCCGTTTGTGGGTGGCAGCCACGGATTGGGCGGCCCCGAAAGATTGCCGGTATCGATGACTTCCAGGTCGTGCGCTTCGAGCAGCGGGATGATATTGGCAACGCGCAATGCTTCCGGACCCATGCTCGAGCCACGCTCGCCTGCGCCAACGTCGGTCGGGGCGCCGATAAGACTGACCTTCTTCTTCATTGATTTTCTCGGTGATGCAAGGAATCGCACCCGCTTTGCGCGGGCCGCTTGGCAAGCGCAGTAGATTACTCCGAAGTCTCTCTGGCGGTGTCGTGCCGCCGGACGCGATCTTGACAACAAATGGGTTAAATATTAATCTTGCAGTTAAATATATTCCTGGGGCCGATCGATGAAAGCACCACCGGCTGACTGGCCACGGCTGTCTTCTGCCCTTTGCTATCGCGATGCCGCGAAAGCCATCGACTGGATTTGCGCGGCCTTCGGCTTTGCCGTGAGGCTCAAGGTCGAGGGGGATGGCGGCAGCATCGTGCATTCGGAACTGGTGTTTGGCGAGGCGCTCATCATGGTTCACGACGAGCGCGATGCCACGCGCTTTGGCATTGCCGTGAAAAGTCCCCTGAGCGCGCAGTGTGTAACGCAAAGCCTGATGCTCTACGTGGACGACGTGGATGCCCACTGCGCAAAGGCGCGTGCCCACGGTGCGACGATCGTCGCCGAGCCTGCGCTTCACGACTATGGCGATGACTACTGGTGTGACCGCAGCTATGGCGCGCTCGACTGCGAATCGCACGTGTGGTGGTTCACCGAGCGCATCCGCACGGGCAAGGCTTGATCGCCCATCAAGCTGTCGATGAGACCCTGGCTGCGCTTGCCGAGCCGACCCGGCGCGCCGTGGTCGAGATGCTCACTCAGCGACCCCACCGTCCGGGCGAGATGGCGCGCGCACTTGGCGTCAGTGCCCAGGCGTTAAGCCGCCATTTGCGCGTTTTGCGTGAGCTTGGCGTGATTGTCGACGATGACATCAAAGATGATGCGCGCATCAGGCTCTACCGGCTGCGCGCCGAAGCGCTCGCTCCCCTGACGCAGTGGCTCGATCAAGTCGAGGCGTTCTGGCACGCCCAGCTCGAGGGCTTCAAGGCGCACGCCGAAGCGCGCACACCGCGCACTTCGAAGTCCGGTGTGCGCAGGAACAGATGACGGCACCCAACACGCGAAAGCCGGGCGACGAGGCCCGCGCGACGGTGACGGTAGCGCTTGCAAAGGCCGAGGCCTTTCGCGTATTTACCGAAGACATCGACAGCTGGTGGCGCCGCGGCGTGCGCTTTCGGGGCGCCGGCCAGCGACGCGGTTTCATCCGCATCGAGCCATGCGAGTCCGGCCGCATCTTCGAATCGTTTGACGATGGCAAGGGCGGAGAAATCGTCATCGAGATCGGGCGCGTGACCCTCTGGCAGCCGCCCGATGCGCTTTGCATGACGTGGCGCAACGCCAATTTTTCCGCGAGCGAGAGTACTGAAGTCGAGATCTCGTTTAAGGACGTTGGGAGCGGCTGCGAGGTTTGCGTCGCGCACCGCGGCTGGTCCAGGATTCGTGCCGACCACCCGGTGCGTCACGGCGCGAGCGCATCAGACACCCTGGTTGCGATGGGCCGCTGGTGGGGAGATCTGCTGACCTCGTTTCGGCGTCATGTGGCGGGCCAAGGCTAGTGAGCCGAAGGCGGGGACGAGTCACCTGCCGTCTTCTCGCGCCACGGCGCGACAAAGGGCAAAAGCACGAGTGCCGGCAGCGAGAGCAGGGCACACAGCTCGAAAAATGAAAACCAGCCAATCGCCTGGACGATGAACCCGGTTGCCGCGCTGGCAAGCGTACGGGGTACCGATACCAGGCTGCTAAACAGGGCGAATTGGGTCGCGGTGTAGCGAATGTCGCTACTGCGCGCGAGATACGCCGACAACGCCGCCGTGCCAAGGCCAACACTGATGAAGGATTCCGAGCCGATCGTGATCGCCAGCGCCAGGGGGTCAGCGCCTCGCGTCGCAAGCCAGGCAAATGCCAGGATCGCAAGAATCTGCAGCACGCCGAAAATCCACAGCGCGCGGTTGATGCCAAGCACCACCATCCAGGCTGTGCCAACGATGCCGCCCACTACGCTTGCCCAAAGGCCGACGCCCTTGGCGATATAGCCGATCTGGCTTCGTGTAAAGCCCAGATCGAGGTAGAACGCGCTCGAAATCGACGTCGCCAGGGCGTCACCGAGTTTGTAGAGCAGCATGAAAAGCAGGATCAGCAGTCCCTGCCTCACGCCCCCGCGCGCCAGAAACTCGCGAAACGGCTCAACCACGGCCTCGCGCAGGGTGCGCGGGCGAAACAGGTCGGCGCGAGGCTCATCGACAAGAAGCGCCATGGCAATGCCAGGCAGCATGAAAAGCGCCGTGATCAGAAAAACCCCCCCGGCATTCATGTGATCAAGCAGGATCAGCGACAGTGCGCCGGGAACCAGGCTCGACAGCTTGTAGGCGGTGACGTGCACGCCATTGCCAGGGCCAAGCTCGTCGTCATGCAGGATCTCGCGGCGAAATGCATCGATGGCGATATCAAGCGTCGCCGAGAAGAAGGCAAGCACCGCCGAGCAGATGCTGATGGCCACGAGCTGGCTGACCGGATCGAGCCTGCCTACGGCACTGATCAAAATCACGAGGGCGATCTGGGCGATCAGCATGACGCCGCGACGACGCCCGAGAAACGGCACCTGATAGCGGTCGAGCAGTGGCGCCCAGACGAATTTCCAGGTGTAGGGGAATTGCACCAGTGCAAACAGCCCGACTGCGGCAAGGTCGACGTGCGACGAGCGCAACCACACCGGGATTAACGTGAAGAGTACGTAGAGCGGCATCCCCGAGGTGAAGCCAAGCAGCACGCAAAGGCGCATGCGCGGATTCCAAAGGAGGACGAAGCGGCGCGAGAGCGCGCTCACCGCCCTCTCCCTGAGCCTTGCCGGCAGGCGATCATCGCTGCGCTTGCAGTGGCGCGTGGCGTGCGAGGCGCAGCATCGCAAGGCTGCCAAAAAGATTGGGCATCATGGCGATTTCGCGCCCCTCGTGCAAGGCGATGCATTCGACGATGTCAAAGCCGCTCGCGCGCGCCAGCGCCTTGATGTCTTCAATCGTCGAAAAGCGCAGGTTGGGCGAGTTGTACCACTGGTAGGGCAGTGACTTCGATACCGGCATGCGGCCCTTCAGGATCGCAAGGCGATGCGTCCAGTGGCCGAAGTTGGGAAAGGTGACGATGCCCTCGCGAGCGATCCGGCCGATTTCCTGCAGCATGGCTTCGGTGTGCTGCACCATCTGCAGGCTTTGCAGCTGCAAGACGAAGTCAAACGAATGGTCCGCAAACATCGCCAGGCCTTCTTCGAGGTTTTGCTGGATGACCTCGACGCCATTGTCCATTGACGCCAGAAAATTGTCGGCATCAAGTTCAACGCCGACGCAGCGGCAGCCCTTCTCCTCCTGCAGGAATGCCAAAAGCGCGCCGTCGCCACAGCCCAGATCGAGCACGGCACTGCCAGGCGCCACCCAGTTGGCAACCAGCGCGAGATCGGAGCGCAGCTGGCGCGCCATCAGAGATTCAACTCCCGCCTGAGGCCCGCGAAATAGCTCCTGACCGTATTGTGATAGCGCAAATCGTCGAGCAGGAAGGCATCGTGCCCGTGCGGCGCGTCGATTTCGGCGTAGGTCACGGGGCGCTTTGCATCAAGCAGGGCCTTCACGATCGCGCGACTTTGCGCCGGCGCGAAGCGCCAGTCGGTGGTAAACGAGACGATGAGAAAGCGTGCGCGGGTGTTGGCGAGCGCGCGCGACAGGTCGCCCTCGAAGGCCGCTGCGGGATCGAAGTAGTCCAGCGCCTTGGTGATCAGGAGATACGTGTTGGCATCGAAATAGCGCGAGAATTTCTCGCCCTGATAACGCAGGTAGCTTTCGATCTCGAAATCAACGCCATAGCCATACTGGAGATCCGTGCCACTTCTTGTGCGACCGAATTTCTCGGCCATGTCATCGCCTGACAGGTAGGTGATGTGGCCGATCATGCG
>CAJCIC010000108.1 GCA_903970185.1 Gammaproteobacteria bacterium | reverse complement strand
CGCCTATGGCATCAATACCGGCTTTGGCAAACTCGCCAACAGCCACATTGCGCAGGACGATCTTGAACTGTTGCAGACCAACCTCGTGCGCTCGCACGCGGTGGGCGTTGGCCCCTTGCTTGACGATCACATCGTGCGGCTGGTGCTTGCGCTCAAGGCCGCGAGTCTTGCGCGCGGGTACTCGGGCGTGCGCCTTGAAGTCATCGAACTCCTGCTCGAACTCGTCAACCGCGGCGTGATGCCCTGTATCCCGGCCAAGGGGTCGGTTGGCGCCTCGGGCGATCTGGCGCCGCTTGCCCATATGACGCTCGCACTCCTTGGCGAAGGCGACGTGCGCGTCAAGGGCCGCCTCGTGCCGGCAGGCGAGGGCTTAGCCGAGGTCGGGCTCGCGCCGCTCAAGCTTTTGGCCAAGGAAGGCCTGGCGCTCCTCAATGGCACCCAGGTCTCCTGCGCCATCGCGCTTTGCGCTTTGTTCGAGATCCGCCAGGTGTTCGATGCGGCGCTCGTCACCGGGGCGCTAAGTGTCGATGCCGCGCGTGGCAGCGACGCGCCTTTTGACGAGCGCATCCACGCTGTGCGCGGCCAGATCGGGCAGATCGCCACCGCCCAGAGTTACCGCCGCCTGCTGGCTGAAAGCGACATCCGCCGCTCGCACCTGACCAACGACGACCGTGTCCAGGACCCCTACAGCCTGCGCTGCCAGCCGCAAGTCATGGGGGCCTGCCTGGATGTCATGAATCAGGCCGCGCGCACGCTGCTCATCGAAGCCAACGCCGTCACCGACAATCCGCTGGTGTTTGGCGAGGACGTGCTTTCCGGCGGTAATTTTCATGCCGAGCCGGTTGCGCTCGCTGCCGACACGCTGGCGCTTGCCATCGCCGAAATCGGTGCGTTGTCCGAGCGCCGCATCGCGCTTTTGATCGATTCCAGCATCTCTGGCCTGCCGGCCTTTCTGACACCGCGTCCTGGCGTCAACTCGGGTTTCATGATTGCCCATGTCACCGCGGCAGCGCTCGCCTCGGAGAACAAGTCGCTCGCCCATCCGGCAAGCGTCGACAGCCTGCCGACGTCTGCCAACCAGGAGGACCACGTCAGCATGGCGACGTTTGCAGCGCGCCGGCTGCTTGAAATGGCGTCGAACTCGCGCGCCATCGTTGCCATCGAGCTGATGGTCGCCGCGCAAGGCATCGAATTTCATCGGCCACTGAAAAGCTCGCAGATTCTCGAACAGGTGCACCAGGTCGTGCGCGAGCGTGTTGCCAGGCTTGACGAGGACCGTTACCTGGCACCGGACATCAAGACGCTCATCGATCTGATTTTCTCGGGCGAGCTGCTCGAACTTCTGCCCGGGGAAGTCTTGCCCGCCCATTTTGACTGACGCCGCGTGGATGTGATCCGTCAGCGCTACTTCGCCCCGGCCGCCATGCTGCCTGAGGGCTGGGCACGCGATGTCATGCTCGAAGTCGACGCCGCCGGCATGATTACTGGCGTCACACCAGACTTTTCTGGCGAGCGCTCGCGCGATGCGATCACTCTCGATGGCGCGCTCCTGCCTGGCATGCCCAACGTCCATTCGCATGCCTTTCAGCGCGCGATGGCCGGCACCACCGAGCGCGCGGGACCCAGGAGCGACAACTTCTGGACCTGGCGCGAACAGATGTACCGGTTCCTGGATGTGCTAACGCCAGACGACATCGAAGCGATCGCCTCCTTTCTTTACGTCGAGATGCTTGAATCCGGATATACCAGCGTCGCCGAATTTCATTACCTGCATCACGCCCCGGATGGTTCTGCCTACGTCGATCGCGCCGAGACGGCGCGCCGCATTGCGACTTCTGCCGAAATCAGCGGCATCGGGCTTACGCTCTTGCCGGTGCTCTATCAGCATTCGGGCTTCGATCGCCAGGGTCCAAGCCGCGGCCAGCGTCGCTTTGTCCATGACATCGACAGTTACGCGAGGCTCGTGTCTGACTGCGCCAGTGCCTTTCCTCCACGCGTGCGTCTGGGCATTGCGCCGCATTCACTGCGCGCTGTGGGCGCTGCGGGGATGAAAGAGCTCGAATCGCTCGCGCAAAGCCTGCCTGCCGATGCCCCCTGGCACATTCACGCTGCCGAGCAGGAGCAGGAAGTCTTAGACTGTCTGCAAGCCACGGGCGAGCGGCCGGTGCAATGGCTGCTGAACCACGCCGGCGTCGATGCGCGCTGGTGCATCGTGCACGCCACCCATATGACAGGGGCGGAGAGTGCCGCGCTGGCCTTATCCGGTGCCGTTGCCGGAGTATGTCCGAGTACCGAAGCGGATCTTGGCGACGGCTTGTTCGACGCCGAAGGTTTTCTTGGCAACCATGGCTTGATCGGTCTGGGTGGCGACAGTCATGTCGCGGTCGATCCGTTTTTCGAATTGGCGTTGTTCGAGTATGGTCAGCGGCTGACGCAGCGCCGGCGCAATCTGTCCGCGGTGCCCACCGGCGCCTCGACCGGAGAATCCCTGTACCGGCGCGCGCTTACAGGCGGTGCGCGGGCGCTGGCGCAACCGGTTGGAGCGCTGGCGCCGGGGTATCGCGCGGATGGCATCGTGCTCGATCCTGACGATGCGTCGCTTTGCGGTCGCAAAGCCGAGGACCTTCTCGATGCCGCGATCTTTTCGCCGCGCCACAGGCCGGTCAAGGATGTCATGGTGGCCGGGCGCTGGCAGGTCAAGGACGGACGTCATGTGCATCACGCCGAAATCAAGGCGCGCTACCGGGCAGTGATCGCCCGAGTGCTGGGTGGCCGATGAAAGTCGATTGTCTTCTGAGCAACGCCAACATCGCCACCATGGCCGATGACGGCAACGCGCCAACGCCTTCCTTTGGCATCCTCGCCAACGCGGCAATTGCGATTAGCGCCGGTCGCATCGCCTGTATCGGCGATGGCGCGAAGCTGTCTGCCGAGCTTGACGCGGCAGAAGTGATCGATCTTGGCGGCAGGTGGGTCACGCCCGGTCTCATCGACTGCCATACGCACCTCGTCTACGGCGGCAATCGTGCCGATGAGTGGCAGGCGCGTCTTGAGGGCGCGTCCTACGCCGAGATCGCGGCCAAGGGCGGCGGCATTGCCGCAACCGTTGCGGCCACGCGCAAGGCCAGCCATGCCGAGCTCATGGCGAGCGCCGCGCGCCGCCTTGGCAACTGGCTCGCCGAGGGTGTCACGACCATCGAGATCAAGTCGGGTTATGGCCTGAACCTTGACGACGAGGTGAAAATGCTCGAAGTGGCACGGCAACTCGGCGCGCTAACGCCGATTCGCGTGCAAACGACGTTCCTTGGCGCGCACGCGATTGCGCCGGAATTTTCCGGTCGTGCCGACGCCTATATTGATTATCTGATCGATCGCGTCCTGCCCGAAGTCGCCGCGCGCAAGCTCGCCGATGCGGCTGACGCCTTTTGCGAGACCATCGCATTCTCGGCGCCCCAGTGCATGCGCCTGCTGCAAGCGGCGAAAGCGCTCGGCCTTGGCATCAAGATCCACGCCGACCAGCTCACCGATGGCGGCGGCGCCGTTCTCGCAGCATCGCTTGGCGCCCTTTCTGCCGATCATCTTGAATACACCGGCGATGCCGGGGCGCGTGCGCTCGCCGCGAGTCTTGGTGTCGCGGTCCTTTTGCCAGGCGCTTTCTACGCCCTGCGCGAAACCCAGCTGCCGCCGCTTTCGGCCCTGCGCATGCATGGCGTGCCGATCGCGATTGCCACCGATCACAATCCGGGCACCTCGCCGTGCTTATCGCTGCTCCTGATGCTCAATATGGCCTGCACCCTGTTTCGCATGACGCCGGCAGAGGCACTGTTGGGCGTGACCCGCAACGCTGCCCTGGCGCTTGGCATCGAGCGGGAAACCGGTACCCTGGCGCCGGGCCAATCGGCAGACATCGCCATCTGGAATGTCGATCACGTGCGCGATCTGTGTTATGCATTTGGCAGCCGCCCCTTGTACGCCAGCATGTACCGCGGCGCGTGGGTGGCAGGCGCGCCTGCCAATGACGAACGCAGTTAACCGGTTTTTCCTTTCATATCGAAAGCCCATCCTTCATGCAAATCCTCAATCGAGCCATCTTCGGATGGCTGTTTCTTGCCGGTGCATTGCTTTGCGCGCCCGCAGCGCGCGCCGAGACTGGCTTGGGCGATGCACTCGTGCTTCGCGTCGATGCCACGGACGTCAACCACCGCGTGTTGCGCGCGAGCGAAGATATTGCCGTCTCGCCTGGGGCGCAGACCCTGCTTTATCCTGAATGGCTGCCCGGCACGCACAGTCCGGCATTTTCCTGTGTCAAGTGCCTGGCCGGTCTCAAATTGAGCGCGAACGGCAAACCGCTGAACTGGGCGCGCGATACCATTGACATGGGCGCATTTCACGTCGTCGTGCCCGATGGCGTGAATCGAATCACCGCCGAATTCCAGTATCTTTCGCCCGCTGCAACCGAAGGCGACAATTCGCGTGTGACGATGTCGCAAGACATGCTGGTGCTGGAATGGCACTCGGTACTGCTTTATCCAGGCGGCAAGCCGGTGAGCCAGATTGGGGTTAGTGCAAGCGTCAGGCTGCCCGCCAACTGGAAGTTCGCAAGCGCCTTGGAAACGCTGCACGACGCCGATGGCGTGACGTCGTTCAAGAGCACCGATGTCGGCACCCTGGTCGATTCACCGCTGCTCTCGGGCCGCTATTTCAGAAGGATCGATCTGACATCGCCAGGCGGCGCTCCGGTATTTCTGGATGTGGCAGGCGACAGGCCGGAAGACCTGATGGCCACCGATGACGAGATTGCGCTGCATCGTGCGCTCGTCATCCAGGCCAGAAAACTGTACCAGTCGGAGCATTACGATCACTACGACTTCCTTCTGACCGTATCGGAAGTCATCGGTGGCATCGGTCTTGAGCATCACCAGTCAAGCGAAGATGGCGTCGGCCATGACTACTTCACCTCCTGGGCCGAAACGTTCGACGAGCGCGATTTGCTGCCGCACGAATATACCCATTCCTGGAACGGCAAATTTCGTCGTCCTGCCGATCTCACGACTGCAAATTTCAACGTACCGATGCAAGACACGCTGCTTTGGATGTATGAGGGCCAGACCCAGTTCTGGGGCAAGGTGCTGTCGGTGCGCTCAGGCCTGATTTCGGCTGAGCAGCAGCGCGAACAGCTCGCCGTCACGGCCGATTACTTCGCGCATCTTGCCGGAACCTCGTGGCGCAACCTGCAGGACACCACCAACGAGGAAATTCTGAGCCAGCACGGAAAGTCGCTATGGCCCAGCTGGCAGCGCGAGGCTGACTACTACGACCAGATGGTGCTGGTCTGGCTTGATGTCGATACCAAAATTCGTGAGGCTTCGGGCGATCAGCGCTCGCTCGACGATTTTGCGCGCGTGTTTTTCAGCGTCGACAACCCGAGCCATGAGGTCAAGACCTATACCATCGAGGACATCGCCGCGAGCCTGAACAAGGTCCAGCCTGCCGACTGGCTGGCGTTCTTGCGCGCCCGGCTTGACCAGCATGATGCAAGTGGCCTGCTTGACGGCCTCACGCGCAGTGGCTGGAAGCTGACCTACGACGACACGCCGAATCTGGTCATGGCGGCATCGCAAAGGCTCGATGCGGAAGATTTCTCGACCTCGGTCGGCTTCATGCTCGATCGGGAGGGAAAGATGACCGACGTGCGCTGGATGGCGCCGGCCTACGTCGCCGGTGTTGCTCCCGGCGATGAACTGGTGGCCGTCAACGGCCACGCCTACAAGTCCGATCACTACAAGGGCGAGATCCTGATGGATGCGATCATCGCGGCCGAACATTCCAAGGCCCCCATCGAGCTACTGATCAAGGACGGTGACCTCTATCGCACCGTCAAGGTCGACTACCATGGCGGGCTGCACTATCCGCACCTGGCGCGCATCGACGGCAGCCATGATTATTTGAGCGAGCTGTACACACCGCGTTAGCCGATCAAGCAGGCGCCCTTGGCCGACCTACTGGGCGAGCGCCTGCAAATCGCCCAGCATCGCCGCGTGCGGTGCCTCGACGACATAAGTCGGGATCGATTCGAGCAGCGGTCGCATGCGGCCCTTGTCGACAAAGCGCGCGCGAAACGCCGAATGGTCGAAAAAGTCGCCGAGCGCCGGCACGATGCCGCCGCCGACGTACACGCCCGCCCGGGCCCCGAGGGTGAGCGCAAGATCACCCGCGAGCGATCCCAAAAACGCGCAGAACATCTCCAGCGCGGCCTTGCATTCCTTCTGGCCGTTGCGCTTTTTCCCTTCTGCGGAAATTTCCGCCGCGGTCAGCGCGCGCGGCTTGAGCGCACGCAATTCGCACAGGCTGCGGTAGATGTTGACAAGCCCGGGACCTGACACCACGCGCTCGGCAGAGACGTGATGGAACTGCTTGCGCAGCACACCGAGCACCGCCACCTCCTCGTCGTTATTGGCCGATGCCGTGACGTGGCCGCCTTCGCTCGCAAGCGGCGTCCAGACCTTGCCAAGCGCGACAAGACCGGCCATGCCAAGACCCGTGCCCGGCCCGATCAAGGCCAGCGGATTGCCGCGCATCGGGCGTCCGCCGCCGATCTTTCTGACGTGGCTGCTGCCAAGCAGCGGGATCGACAGGGCCAGCGCGGCGAAGTCGTTGAGGATGATGAGGCGCTTGAGCTTGAGCCGGCGCTTGACCGCGCGCGTCGAAAACGCCCAGCGCGTGTTGGTCATTTTGATCCTGTCGCCCGTGACCGGATTGGCGATGGCCACGGCGGCCTCGCTTGGCGCGGGCAAGCTGGATTTTTCCAGGTACGCCTCCATCGCAGGCGCAAGCGAGGCGTAGTCGTTGGTGGGCAGTTCGCGATATTCGCAGAGCCGCCGGCTGCCCGGCTTGACCAGTGCGAAGCGGGCGTTCGTGCCGCCGATATCGGCGACAAGCCGGACGCCCTTAGCGCGTGGCATAGACATGGATCGGTACCTCATTTTGACGAAGAAAAAAGCGAATCGGATGATCGACGACAGGACCTTCAGCCAATGCCGTGTGGTAGGCCGTGATCTTGTCTTTCCCGGAAAAATGCAGGATCAGTTGCCGGCTTTCCAGGATGCGGTGTGCGCTTAGCGTCAGGCGCGCATGGGGCGCGACAGGCGGGGTCAGGGCGAGGCAGGGCGCCTGCGTCATCAGGCCGTCATGCAACTCGGCGGCATCGGGAAAAAGCGACGCCGTGTGGCCATCATCGCCCATGCCAAGCATCAGGACGTCAAAGGGCCTGGGGATGACAGCCAGCCTGGCAGTGGTCTCTGCAACCCCTTCATAGGGGGTGGCTGCCGAATTCTTCAGCGCAACAAAGCGCGCCTTGGCGGCGCGCTCAACCAGCAGGGTGCCTCGCACCATCTTTTCATTGCTCGCGTTGTCGCTGACATCCACCCAGCGCTCGTCGACGAGCGTGATGTAGACCTTGGACCAGTCGAGGTCGGACTTGGCAAGGCGCTGAAACAGCGGCCGCGGTGTGTTGCCTCCCGAGACGGCAAGCGCCGCCTCGCCGCGCTCATCGATGGACTCGCGAAGCGCGCCTGCGACATGCGCTTCGAGATCGGCAAGCAGCGACGGATCGTCGTCGTAGAACTTCTCGATGACCGCCATGTCAGGCTGCCGCGCTACGGCCGCTTTCGAACACGTCGACCCAGTGCCGGTAGTTGGCGGCGATCTGCCCAGCGGCAGCGGCGCGCTCGATGGTCCCTTTCTCGTGGGCGGCAATGGCGTCCCAGAACACCGTCCGACCCACTGCAAAGCCGATCATGCCCTCGACTTTCGCCGCGGTTCTAAGCCAGGCCTCGACGGTCTCGTTGGTCGCGCCGCGGCCAAGCACGATGCAGCCGACCTTGTCGCGGCCGTCACGGCGCGCCGTGGCCACCAGCTTCTTGTAGTCGTCTTGGGTGTCAAGGCCCTCGACTTTCCACACGTCAGCTTCAATGCCGGCATCCTGCAGGGCACGGATCGCGCCAAACATCATTTGCGGCCTGAGTTCCAGGTCATAGCGGCTCTTGTCGTTGCCCACGGAGGCAAGTTGCTTTTCGGTTGCGGGCACGAGCAACTCGAACATGTAACGCACGCCATGCGCCATGCACCAGTCAGATAGCGCCTTGAGCGGCTTTTCCTGGGCGCGGCGATCGGCTTCCGGATCCTCGGGGTTATAGCGCACCAGCACCTTGGCAAAGGTCGGCCTTACGGCTTCGATGTGCGCGGCGTAGTCATCGTATTCGAAGGTGAATAGCTTCTGGCCGCTCTTTTCGACCGGAACCGCGGTGATGGCACCGCGCGCGGCCGCATCGCGCAGGAGCGGCGCGCCGTACTCCTCGTCGACCAGGATGCCGGCGTAATCCAGGCGCACGCCCTCTTCGAGCGCTTCGGTAAAGCCCTGGTAGATGATCGCCTTGCTCTCGCTGATCGTGTCGTGCTCTTCCTTGGTCGGCGGGTTGTGCGCCTTGAACAGTCCCGACGCATACGAGTCGCGATGATCGAAAGGCAGAATGTAGAGCGGTCGGTCGTAGCCTTGCACCATAGTCATCCCCGGTGGTGTTGACGGTAGCGCTCGATGGCCGCCGTCGTCGAGCTGTCGTGTGGATTCGAGGCTTCTCCGGCGAGTTCGGCGGTGATCCTAACGGCAAGTGACTTGCCGAGCTCGACGCCCCATTGGTCAAAGGAATCAATGCCCCAGATCGTGCCTTGCACGAACACGCTGTGTTCGTAGAGCGCGATCAGCTTGCCCAGCGCCGATGGCGTCAAGCGCTCCATCAGCAACAGGTTCGAGGGCCGGTTGCCCTCGTAGGAGCGGTGCGGCACAAGCGATTCCTCGATGCCTTCAGCGCGTGCCTGCTCTTCGGTCTTGCCAAAGGCGAGTGCCTCGGCTTGCGCGATGAGGTTGGCAAAGAGCAGTTCATGCTGCATCGCCATCGAATTCAGGTCGTAGTAAAAGCCGATCAGATCGGCAGGGACGATGCGCGTGCCCTGATGCAGCAGTTCGTAGAACGAATGCTGGCCGTTGGTGCCAGGCTCACCCCAGACGATCGCGGCGGTGTCGTAGTCGACGGCCTTGCCATCGCGAGTCACGTGCTTGCCGTTGCTTTCCATGGTGAGTTGCTGCAAATACGCGGAGAAGCGTTTCAGGTACTGGGCGTAGGGCAGAACGGCGAGCGTCTGGCAGCCAAAGAAATCGCTGTACCAGACGGCCAGCATGCCGTGAATGACGGGCAGATTCGATTCGAAGGGCGCGCTTTGGAAATGCTCGTCCATGGCGTGGAATCCCGCCAGCATCTCGGAAAATCCTTCGGGACCGACGGCGAGCATGGTCGAAAGCCCAATGGCCGAGTCCATCGAATAGCGCCCGCCGACCCAATCCCAAAAGCCGAACATCTGGGATGGCCCGATGCCGAATTTGCTGACCGCCTCGGCATTGGTCGAGACCGCAACAAAGTGTTTCTCGATCGCCGCATCGTCCTTGAGTGTCTTGAGCGCCCAGACGCGCGCCGCGGCGGCGTTGGTCATGGTCTCGATGGTGGTAAATGTCTTGGAGCTGACAATGAACAGCGTCTCCTCGGCGTCAAGATCGATCAGGGCCTCGCTCAGGTCGGCCGGATCGACGTTGGCAACGAAGCGAAAGCACATGTCGCGCTGGGTATAAAAGCGCAGGGCCTCGTAGGCCATGGCAGGGCCCAGATCCGAGCCGCCGATGCCGATGTTGACGACGTTCTTGATGCGCTTGCCGGTGTGGCCGCGCCATTCGCCGCTGCGCACGGCATTGCAGAATTTGGCCATGCGATCAAGAACCTCGTGTACCTGGTCGACGACATTGACGCCATCGAGCATGATCGACTCGCCTTTTGGGGCACGCAGCGCAACGTGCAGCACGGCGCGGTTTTCCGTGTTGTTGATGCGCTCGCCGCGAAACATCATGTCGATGCGACCCTTCAAGTCGCGCGCCTTGGCGAGCGCCATCAGATGCTGCATCGTGCTCGCGTTGATGCGGTTCTTGGAATAGTCCATGGCGATGCCGACCGCTTCCGCGTGAAACCGTGTTGCGCGATCGGGATCCTCGACAAACCAGTCGCGCAGGTGCATCTGGCTGATCTGCTCGTAGTGGGTCTTGAGGGCTTTCCACTCGGGCATTGCCGTGAGCGACGGAACTGCAGCGTTGGCCCCGCTCATGCTGCAGCATCCTTCAGGATATGCGACTTCTCGTCGATGACCTTGAGCAGATCGTCCCAGGAATCGTTGAAGGATTTCTTTGCATCGATTTGCAGCTGCTGGGCAACTGCAGCCATGTCGACGCCGGCCTTCTCGAATGCGGCGATGACTTTTTCCGCATCGCCACCGTCAGGCGTCAAGGTCGCGCCGACCTTGCCGCTTTCGGCAAACGCCTTCAAGGTCTTCTCCGGCATGGTGTTGACCGTATCGGGTGCGGCCAGTGCGGATATATAGAACCCCTCGTCAAGCGAAGGGTCCTTAACGCCAGTGCTGGCAAACAGCAGGCGCTGCGGGATGGCGCCGGCCTTGGCCAGTTTTGTCCAGCGCGGCGAGGCGAGCAGTTCGCGATAGGCGCGATAGCAGCGCTTGCTGACCGCGATTCCCATCTGGTTGGCCATCTCCTTGGGCGCCTTGTCGGCAACCGCCTTGTCCCAGCGCGAGACGAAAAGCGATGCCACCGAGGCGATCTTCGGATCGAGTCCCTGGGCGACGCGGCGGTCGATGGCGCGCACGTAGGCTTCGGCTGCAGCCAGATACTGCTCGCGCGAGAACAGCAGCGTGACGTTGACCGGAATGCCAGCGAAGATCGACTCCTCGATGGCCTTGATGCCGGCCGGGGTTCCCGGAATCTTGATGAACAGATTCGGCCGCTTGGCCATGGCGAACAGCCGCTTGGCTTCCTTGATGGTGCCCTCGGTGTCATCGGCAAGCCGTGGCGACACCTCAAGGGAGACATAGCCGTCTTCGTGATTGCTCGACTCGAAAATCGGCTTGAACAGGTCGGCCGCGCGCGACAGATCCTCGATGGCGAGTTCGAAGAACAGGTCCTGGTCGGCGAGCTTCTTGGCTTTCTCCGCGATGTCGCGGTCGTAGAAGTTCGACTTGGCAATGGCCTGGTCGAAGATCGTCGGGTTCGACGTCAAGCCGGTGACATCCAGCGTCTCGATGTAGCGCTTGAGCGTGCCGCTGTCGAGAAGATCGCGGGTGATGTTGTCAAGCCAGATGCTTTGTCCGGTGGCGTGCAGGGCGGCGGTAGCTTTGGTCATGTCGATTCCTTTGCAGCGTGGTAGGCAAGCGCGGCACGCAGGTCGGATTGCGCTGGCGCGGTGAGAAGGTCCCCGATGCTATCGATCGATATGTCCGGAGACGGATATCTCGCCAGTTCTTCTGGATCTTTCGCATAGTGCCCCTGGCGAGGGAATACCGTGGTGAGTCCGGCACCAAGCGAATTTTTCATGTCATGCAAAATGCGCACCTTGTCATCGATCATGACGTAGTGGTTGGCCGGGTAGCGGGCGTTCATCGCGGGGATCTTCTGTTCCTTGTGAACGTAAATCAAGACGCGCCCGTCAACAGCGTCCCAGATGCCCGATTTCTTGATTTTCCTGGGCTGGAAGACCACGTCGCCGTCGGAGAGGATCACCGGAGTGCCGATCGTCGACAGCATGCGGATGACGTCAAGCGCCCCGGGAAACAGGCGCGAGTGGAAAGGATAGTCGATGAGAAAGGTCGAGATCTCGAGCATGCGCGGATCGTCAATGTCGAGCATGCGATAGCGCTGCAGCGCACCGAGGTAATCGGCATAGCCGAGCTCGTCGCGCAACTCCTCGAACAGCGCCTTGTACGTGTCGCGACGCGCGCGGCCGAAACTGGCATCGAGGTATTTCATCAGGTCGTCGACGATGCTGTCGTTATCGATTAACGTATTGTCGACGTCAAGCAGAAATACCGGTGCCAGCGACAGGGACATCAATAGCTCTCCTTTTGCACCGGGTCATGCCACTCGTCGTCGCCGCGGATCAGGGCGGCCGAGGCTTCCGGTCCCCAGGTGCCACCGGCATACTTGAGCGGCGCGCTTTGCATGTCCAGGACCGGATCGACCACGCGCCAGGCGGCCTCGATGCTCTCGTAGGCGGCGAAGAGCGAGGGATCACCGTGCATGGCATCGCCAAGCAAGCGCTCGTAGGGCGACATCTCGTTGGTCGTGCGGTGGTGGTTGATCAGCTCGACCGGCTCGCCACGCATCGCTTCGCCTGGCAGTTTCACCCGGGCACCCACCGACACCGAGACATCGGGGCTCAGCCTGAAACGGAAGTAATTGCGCTCGTCGGCCTTGAACTCGTCAAAGACCATGTGATCGGGGCGCTTCATGCGCACCATCACCTCGGTCGAGGTCACCGGCAGCTTCTTGCCTGCGCGGATGTAGAACGGCACGCCGGCCCAGCGCTCATTGTCGATATGCAGGCGCAACGCGGCGAAGGTTTCGATCGGCGAGTTGGGCGTGACGTCGGGATCGTCGGCGTAGCCTTCGAACTGGCCGCGCACCAGCTCGCTTGGCGCAATCGGTCGCATCGACTTGAAAACGCGCAGCTTCTCGTCGCGCAGCGCCGCCGGGTCGTGGCTGGAGGGCGGATCGGCAGCCAGCATGCTTAGCACCTGCAGGATGTGGTTCTGGATCACGTCGCGAATCGCGCCGACGTCCTCGTAGAATTTGGCGCGGCCGGCAATTCCGAATTTTTCCGCCATCGTGATCTGGACGCTGTCGACGTGCTGGCGATTCCAGATCGGCTCGACGAACGCGTTGGCAAAGCGGAAGTAAAGCAGGTTTTGCACGGGCTCCTTGCCGAGGTAATGGTCGACGCGGAAGATCGCAGACTCGTCGAGCGATTTCAACAGCGTCTCGTTGAGCGCCTGGGCCGAGGCGAGATCGCGTCCGAACGGCTTCTCGATGATGACGCGGGCGTTGTTCGAGGCGCCCGAGGCCGCCAGGTGCTGCGCCACGGGCGCGAACATGTCGGGCGGGATGGCAAGATAAAACAGCGGTCGCGCATCGCTTCCCAATGCCTTGACCAGCTGCGCGTAGGTTTCGTCGTCCTGGTAGGCGCCGCTGATATAGGTGAGGTTCTTGCACAGCACCTTGAAGGCCAGGTGGTCGACGCCACCATGCTCCTCGAGGCTCTTTCTGGCCCGCTCGCAGAACTCTTCCTTGGTCAATTCGCGCCTGGCCACGCCAATGATCGGCATGTCCATGTTGCCGCGCCTGATCATTGACTGCAGCGCGGGGAAAATCTGCTTGTAGGCCAAGTCGCCCGTGGCACCGAAAAAAACGAAGCGATTGGAAATTTCGCCGCTCATTACTTGTGTCCTTCGGGTTTTTCGGCATGGCCGCCGAAGCCGGCACGCATCGCCGAGAGCACCTTGTTGGCGAAATCGTCTTCGCCGCGCGAACTGAAGCGCGAGAACAGGGCTGCGCTTAGAACCGGCACCGGCACCGATTCGTCGACGGCGGCGAGCACCGTCCAGCGACCTTCGCCGCTGTCTGAGACGCGACCGGCAAAACTGTCGAGTTTGTGATCCTTGGCGAGCGCCTGCGACGTCAGATCGAGCAGCCACGAGCTCACGACACTGCCGCGACGCCAGACCTCGGCCACTTCGCCCAGTTCGAATTCGTACTGATAGGACTCCGGATTTCTCAGTGGCGTGGTTTCGGCATCGGTGACCTGCTTGCCCTTGCCGACGTTGGCGTGGTGCAGGATGTTCAGTCCCTCGGCGTAGGCGGCCATGATGCCGTACTCGATGCCGTTGTGCACCATCTTGACGAAGTGGCCGGCACCGAGCGGGCCGCAGTGCAGATAGCCGTCAACCGCAGTCTTGCCGGGGCCGCCCTTGTAGCCAGGCGTCGGTCCTGCTGCCGCGGCGCCAGGTGCGAGCGTCTTGAAGATCGGATCGAGCCGTTTCACGCCCGCGTCATCGCCACCGATCATCAGGCAATAGCCGCGCTCGAGTCCGGCGACGCCGCCGCTCGTGCCGACGTCGAGGTAGTGGATTTTCTTGTCCTTGAGCGCGTGGCCGCGGCGCAGGTCGTCCAGATAGTAGGAGTTGCCGCCGTCAATCACCAGGTCGTCGGCGGCAAGCAGCGGCACCAGCTTGTCGAGCGAGGCATCGACTGCGCCTGCCGGAATCATCAGCCAGACGGCGCGAGGTGCCTTGAGCTGCTTGACCAGGTCTTCAAGTGTCGGCGCCGACTTCGCGCCAAGCGACACCAATTCCTTTGCGGCATCGCCGCCGCGATCGAGCACGACCACTTCGTGGCCGCCCTTCATCAGGCGCTTGACCATGTTTGCGCCCATACGTCCGAGTCCAATCATTCCGATTTGCATCGTGATTCCTTTACGTTGTTATGGCGCGCAAGATGCGCCACGTTGGTTGCAGTTATGTGAATCCGCACGGCGACCATGCGGTGTTAAAGCGAGCGGGAAAAGCATATCTACGCCTCCAGCGCCTGGAACTGCGCCGATCGAATTGCTATTGCATGGTGGCATCGTGATACCGCGACACACCTAAATCGTCGGAACGAATGTCTCCAGGCTTGCCACTCATCAGATCGGCAATCAGCTGACCCGATCCGCACGCCATGGTCCAGCCCAAAGTGCCGTGACCGGTATTGAGCCAAAGACCGGGGATCGGCGTCTTGCCAACAATGGGTGTGCTGTCAGGTGTCATCGGTCGAAGGCCCGTCCAAAAAGTTGCTTTGGTCAAATCACCGGCGTTGGGAAACAATCCTTGCAGACAGTATTCGAGCGTTGCACGCTTCGCAGGGTCGAGTCTCAAATCGTAGCCCACCACTTGTGCCATTCCACCGACTCGGATGCGTTTGTCAAAGCGCGTCACCGCGATTTTGAAAGTCTCATCGAGGACCGTGGACTGGGGAGCATTTTTTTCATCCCTAAGCGGCACGGTAATCGAAAATCCCTTTAGTGGATAGACCGGGACGTCACATACCCGGCGTAAAAATGGCCGTGAATAACTGCCAAGTGCTACCACGACGGCGTCAAACGTCTGCAGCCGCCCCTGTAGACGAACGCCCGTCACCGCACCGGCGGTCGATTCCAGGCCGTCGACATGAGCGCCGAAGACAAATGTCACACCGGCATTGGCGGCCATGGCGGCGAGTTGGCGCGTGAACAGGTGGCAATCACCGGTCTCGTCGTTGGGAAGGCGCAGCCCGCCCGTGAGCTGGTCAGCGACAAGTGCAAGACCGGGTTCCGGTCCCGCCAGTTCTTTCGGGGTGAGAAGTTCGAAGGGCACGCCCGCCTCGCGCAGCACGGCAATGTCTTTTTGCGCCGCATCAAGCTGTGCCTGCGTGCGGAAAACCTGCAGCGTGCCCTGGCTTCGACCCTCGTACTGGATCGCTGTCTCGTTGCGCAACGCAGCAAGGCGATCGCGGCTATATTCGGACAGCCTGACCATGCGCTCCTTGTTGATGCGATAGCTGCGTGCGTTGCAGTGCATGAGCATCTGCCAGATCCAGCTGAGCTGGAACAGCGTGAAGTCCGGCCGGATCGACAGCGGCGCATGGCGCTGGAACATCCAGCCCAAAGCCTTGAGCGGAATGCCAGGCGCAGCCCAGGGTGATGCGTATCCCGGGGAGATCTGTCCGGCGTTGGCGTAGCTCGTCTCCATCGCCGCCGACTGTTCGCGATCGATTACCGTGACCTCATGCCCGGCCCGGTTCAGGTACCAGGCGCTTGCGACGCCGACGACGCCGCTACCAAGAATTGCTACTCGCAAGACGCCATCCTCTCTCAATTGAACTGTTGCCCGCGCTGTCGCCCCTCCTCAGGCGGCCGCTTCGCCTTGCGAACCCAAAGGCGAAGCCGACCGGCGAGAAGGGGGTCAGCGGGCTGTGCTTTTGCCTTTGCGCTCGACTTGAGGCGTGCTCCGTAGTGTCCTGCGAATTGACGCAGGCGCGCACCGGCTCCAGTGTGACACCCCCAATGCTACCGATAAACTCGGCGCGGCTCCAAAACAACGGCTTGCATCGGCACGGCGCAGGGTGATCGGCAAACCTGCTTCGTGCGCGCCGAGCGCTCGCCGTCTCCAGGTTGTTGATCAGCCCGGAGATATCCAGCGCCGGATGGGTGTCGATGAGCACGTGCACGCGCTCGCCCTCGCCGCCAAACGCGCTGAGTTTACAGCGCCGCGGCGAGGATTTCGCCGCACGCCGTTTCCGGATACGCGAGGAGTTCGGGCGACGACGCCTTGCGCCGGTATTTGGTCACAAAACGCGCAATTGGCGCATTCTGCCCGCAAGACGGTCCTCAACGCAGCTAGCATCCGCGTCTGAACTTATTGGAGGTGCCATGTCAGGCTTGCTCTATTCCCAGGCGTCGTACGATGCCGTGCCTGTACTGCAAATGCCGGTTGCCGTTTATCGCCTTTCGGCGCAAGTGAACGCTGTGCATGGCAGAAGGCCAGTGCGCTTTGGTGACTTCACCGTTGATCCTTTGCGCCACGTGCTGACCAGGTCAGGTCAGGAACTGCACCTTGAGCCCCGCGGCTTTGCGCTCCTTAGCTATCTGATCGAGCGCCGGGACCGTGTCGTCTCGAAGACCGAACTGCTTGATGCGCTGTGGCCTAGCATTCATGTTTCGGAGAGCGTGGTCGCACGCTGCGTCATGAAGGTGCGCGCAACCTTGGGCGGCGGGCCCGATGGTGCAGAGATGATCAAGACCGTGCATCGGGTCGGCTATCGTTTCGTCGCTGCCATCCATGGCGACTAGAGCGTGCAACCGCGGACGTCGGGCGTGGCGCATTCGAGGCACAGCGTCAAGGACCACTTCCGCTAGAATGTCGCCGTGTGCCCCGGTGGCGAAATTGGTAGACGCACAGGACTTAAGTAATTGAGCCCGACCGCGAAAGCGGATCGGTGACGCCCTTCAAAGTCGGTGAAACCCCTGCGTCGTTGACGCGAGGCAATGCCGAGCCAATCCTTCAGAGACATTCCGAAGGCAGGTGTAGAGACCAGACGGGGGGGACCTAAAGCCAGCACGGCCAGGGTCAAGGCATGGTCCAGACTCCAAACATCGTCTGATGGCGGCGAAAGCCGTAGCGGGTACGAAAATCCTGGGCCGCAAGGCGTGTGGGTTCGATTCCCGCCCGGGGCACCAATTTTGCAGTTGCCCGGCGCACGGTCGATGGCGATTGCCCCGACTTTTCGTGAATATTTCCATTGCATGGCCATATATTTTGTGACATGTTGCTATAAATTGCGCCAGATGCGGTAGTGCACATAGCAGTTTGTTTTCGCAGTGGATTTCCCATCTGTGCCACTGCAAGGATGTTCGCTGGGTGCCGTTAGCAGGCGACGGCAGAAGACTCCCTTGGATGTCATCGCAAGAGAATAAGAAATGCTCAATTTGCGACCCGGAGTGCAGCTACTCATGGCACTGGCTGTGTTCGCGCGTGTGCTTTTCCCGGGCTATCTCGCGTTTGAGGGGGCGCAGTGATCGCCGGCCCCGGCCATCGCCTTTGCTGCCGCCGGCCTCGCTGCGGCCGGCGAATTGCGTCGTACGGCAATTCTCGACCCGGGTCGCCGGGTAGGAGCACGGAATCAGGAGTTGCGCACGCCCCATGCTTTGACATCGGGGCGAGCCGCGATCAAGAGCCGTCAGGGCCCGGCACAGGGGGCCCCTCGGGCCTCGGAGGGGCTCGGGGGCCGCGCCGAGATGTAGCTTCCTTGTGGCATCGGGCATGTCTTAATTCCTAGAGGCCAATCGCGTGACTGAGACCACGACTCCCTTGACACTCGCCGCGAAGTCCGAGTTCGGGGAGTGGGAGTTAGACCTCGCGACCGGGCTTATCAAATGGTCCGAACAGACATTTCGCATCTTCGCAATCGAGCCGCAAGGATTCCCGGGGACCCACGAGGCATTTCTCGCGCGCGTGCACCCCGAGGACCGCACGCGTATCGAACAGGCGCAGCGCGATGCCATCACAAACCACGCTGCAATTGAAATCGAGTTCCGAATTGTGACGCCTGCGAACGAGACTCGATGGATACATAAACTCGGGTATGTCGAGTTCGATGACGCCGGTGAGGCTCGAAGAATCCTGGGAACGTGCCGGGATATCACCCAGAGGAAGCATGCCGAATCACAGTTGGCACTTCTCGCAACGGCTGTCCAACACGTTGGTGACATCATTCTTGTGACCGAAGCTTGGCCCCTGGAAGAGCCCGGCCCACGAATCATTTACGTCAATGACGCGTTTTCGCGAATCACAGGCTATACGGAAGAGGAGGCGCTTGCCGGAACGCCTCGCATGCTGCAAGGGCCGGCAACGCAAAGGTCGGAACTTGATCGAATTCGTGCAGCGCTCACTGCATGGGTGCCTGTACGAGCGGAGCTCATCAATTACACCAAGTCAGGCGAGGAGTTCTGGGTCGAGATCGATATTTTTCCGATTCGCCGTGGCGAAGAACGACCTTCGCAGTGGGTCTCCATCCAGCGCGACATTGGCGAGCGCAAAAAGAACGACGCGATTCTGGCGCGGGCCCAAAAGCGCATCGACTTGCTCTTGCAGTCGACGTCGGCGGGCATCATCGGCGTTGATTCGCTGCAGAAGATCCTGTTTGCAAACGCAGCGGCCTGCGCCATGTGTGGTTGGGAGGAAGGCGACATGATTGGCCGGAACTTGCATGAACTCGTGCATCATCATCGAGGCAATGGCGACGAATTTCCCCTCGAAGAATGCCCGATCAATAAAACGCTCGTGACCGGTGAAATGCGCCAGGTTTCGGGCGACGCTTTCTTCCGCAAGGACGGTCAGCAGTTTCCCGTCGACTACGTTGTAAATCCGATGCGCGACCCCGACGGATCGACGCTAGGTGCGGTTGTCAATTTCCGTGATACCACCGAGGAGTTGCGCCTGCAGTCCCGGCTGCGTCAGACCCAGCGGCTCGAATCGGTTGGACTGCTCACTGGCGGGATCGCCCACGACTTCAACAATCTGCTCACGGTGATCCTGGGCAATGCCGAGGTCTTGTCGGAAGAGCTATCGACGCAACCCAGACTGGCAAACCTGGCAGAACTGGTCACGAGCGCTGCGCTTCGTGGCGCCAAGCTGACGCAGCAACTGCTTGCATTCTCAAGGCAGCAGCCGCTCGAGCCGACGGTGGTCGACGTCAATCGACTGATTCGCGATTTCGAACATTTATTGAGAAGCAGCCTGGGCGAGCATATTGAAATGATTCTCAAGCTCGACAAATCGCTGGCGCCGAGCCAGATCGACCCGACGCAGCTTGAGAGTGCACTCCTAAACCTGTGCCTCAATTCCGGGCACGCGATGCCAGGAGGTGGGTGCCTGACGATCGAGACCTCGAATGCGATGATCGGCGCTGAATATGCGGAAGTCTATCCGGAACTTCAACCAGGGCCCTATGTCCTCGTTGCGGTCTCGGATACAGGATGCGGAATTGCACCCGCTGATCTCCCGCGCGTATTCGATCCGTTCTTTACAACCCGGGAGAAAGGAAAGGGCTCTGGGCTCGGCTTGTCGATGATCTACGGATTTATCAAACAGTCGCGCGGACACATCAGCATCTATTCCGAAGTCGGCATTGGCACAACCGTCAAGATGTACCTTCCGCGATCGGCAGTCGGCGACGTACCGGCACTGGAGCAGATCGCCGTAATGCCCGATGGCGGCACCGAGACAATTCTGCTGGTTGAAGACGACGAACTGGTTCGTCGCTACGCCGAAGAGCAGTTGGTCCGGCTTGGATATCGTGTACTAACGGCCGAGAACGGGTGGGACGCCCTGAAATTGATCGAGGCCGGGACCAGGCCCGACCTGCTGTTCACGGACGTGGTCATGCCGGGGCAACTCAATGGTCGGGAACTCGCGGATCGTGCCAGGCTCGTTCTTCCTCAGCTGAAAGTGCTGTACAGCTCGGGATACACGACGAACGCGATTGTGCACCAAGGGCGCCTCGACCCCGGTGTGCACTTGCTGGTCAAACCCTATCGACAAAGGGAATTGGCAATTGCGATACGAAGGGCGCTCGATGAGCACAGCGCGCACCCTTCCTCGGCCGGAGACAACCCATTGTGACGCTAAGGCGCCTGCTGATTCTGGACGACGACGAAGCAGTCGGTCAGACCATCGCCACAATCGGTGAAAGTATTGGCGCTGAGATTTTCTATACGGCCGATCCCAAGGAGTTCCTCGATCATGTCGCTTCCTGGAATCCGACGCATGTTGCACTCGACCTGGTCATGCCCGACATGGATGGCGTCCAGGTTCTCGGCGAATTGGCGCGCCGCAAATGTACTGCCAAAGTGATCATCACGAGCGGATCCGGGGCGCGTGTGCTGTCAGCAGCGGGGCGTTCTGCCACTGAGCGCGGCCTGGAAATCGCGGGAATTTTGAAGAAGCCCTTCACCCGAAATGAGCTGCGTTCCTTACTTGAGACGGAGGCTCCCGGCCCGCCGTTGGGGCACGTCACGCCCGCGGTAGCCGATGCGGTGCGACCCGCTGATGACTTCGTCTGGACGGAAAGAGCTTTCATAGATGCTCTCGAGCGTCGCGAACTGCGCGCGTACCTGCAACCAAAGGTCGATTGTCGAACCCTTGAGGTCGTCGGATTCGAGGCTCTGGCACGCTGGCAACACCCGGTTCACGGGTTATTGACTGCCGATAAATTTGTTCCGCACGTCGAAAGGCATGGATTGGTTAACGAACTCACCGAGTTCATGTTCACTCACAGTCTTCTTTGGTTTGAGCGTCTGAAAGAAGTCGAGAGCCTGTTGGATCAACGCACCGGATCGAGCAAGGTATCTGCGAGGAAGTCCATCTCGATCAATATCTCGGCGCTCTCTCTTGAGCAGCCCGAGTTTTTCGACAGTCTGGTGTCAAGGTGTCACGCGGCGCGCGTAGATCCCGGAGATATCATTTTCGAACTGACGGAAACGAACGCCATGGCGGATCCTATTGCCTCCCTCGACGTGTTGACACGGTTGCGTGTGAAAGGCTTCCAACTTTCGATTGATGATTTTGGCACCGGCTACTCATCGATGGTTCAGTTGGTCAGGTTGCCGTTCTCCGAAATCAAGGTGGACAAATCGTTTGTCATGACGGCGATGCAATCGGACGAGGCACGCACCGTGATCAAGTCTATCGTCGATCTCGGACGCAGCCTCGGACTCAAGACGACAGCAGAGGGTGTCGATCAGCGCAAGACACTCGGATTCCTGAACGAGATTGGTTGCGACTTTGCCCAGGGTTTCTATATTGCGCCACCAATGCGCCAGGAGGATATCCCGACCTGGCTCGCGAGCCGCGATGGCATGAAAG
>CAJCIC010000107.1 GCA_903970185.1 Gammaproteobacteria bacterium | reverse complement strand
CCCGAGCCGGAATTGATGATCGAGGTTACCGTCGCCCCCGCCTGCAACACGATGCCGTCATCACCGCCTGTAATGCTGCCGCTATTGCTGATGTTGCCCGTGATCGAGCTGGCCGAGACGTAAATGCCCTGGTTGTTGCTGTTGATCGAGCCGGTATTGAGGATGCTTGAGACCGACCCGCCCGTCGTGATGGCGATGCCATTTTCCACTCCGCTGATGACGCCGGTTGGCAAATTGGTGATGCCGCCTGTCAATGTGCCGCTGACAAAGATGCCGTCGAGCTGATCATCGTCGCCTGACGATGGCGATCCCTGGATCAGGCCTGAATTGGTGATGGCGCCGGCGGTCGTGCCTGGCCCAAGCGAGATGCCGGGGTATCCTGACGTGCCGGTGATGGTCGTCGTGTTGACGATGGTCTGGCCCGGGTTCATGAAAACGGTTTGCGCCGATGCCTCACCTGCAGCAAGCAACAGCAACGCCGCCGCGACGCCCTTTGCGACTGCGCTTTTTCGGCTGGACGGTTTGCCCGACGTCGCTGCAAATTCGTGTGCAACGACAAACGCATTACGGGAAGAATTCCATACGACGCGGTGAGTTTTGTTCATTATTGTTATCCGTCAGGTAAGGAATCGGTAAGAAAAGTATCTGGTAACTCATTTGTGAAAGATATGTTTAGCTGTCACAAATGCTTGCGAATTGTTTGCACTTTCGTCTTCCACGCCCAGTAAACGACACTGCCAACAACAAATCAACACTGGCGCACCGCAGCAATAAGGCGCTAGAAAAAAAACCTGATGGAATTTCTGGAAACGCGCTTTACTGCCATGGCCTGCGACAACCAGGTGCAGCTCTATGTCGCAAGCCGGCAGTTGGGCGAAGAAGTCGCAGCGCGCGTGATCGACGAGGTCAAGCGCATCGAAGCCAAGTATTCGCGCTATCGCGCCGACAGTCTCTTAAGCAGGATCAATCAATTGGCCGGAGTCGGACCGGTTGAGATCGATGAAGAGACCTTCGCACTTTTGCGTCATGCGAAGGCCTGCTTTGAATTGAGCGGCGGGCTGTTTGATATCACCTCGGGCGTGCTCCGACGCGCGTGGGATTTCAAGGCGGCGACACCGCCTTCTGACGAAGCGCTCAAGCGCATTCTTCCCCTGATTGGCTGGGACAAGGTCGAGCTGACAGCAACCTCCGTTTTTCTTTCGGTATCCGGCATGGAGATCGATTTCGGTGGCATCGGCAAGGAGTACGCGGTCGATCGTGCCAGTGCGGTGCTCGCAGCGCACGGCATCGACAGCGCGCTTGTCAGCCTCGGTGGCGATGTGCGCGTGCTCGGGGCACGACCGGATGGCTCGGGCTGGCCGATCTACATCGCCCATCCAAGAAAGCCTGGCGTCGTGCTCGGCGCCATGCCGCTTGCGCTCGGATCGCTTGCAACCAGTGGCGACTACATGCGTTATTTCGACTACGACGGTCGCCGCTATTGCCACGTGCTGCATCCGAAAACGGGTCAGCCTGCGCACACCTGGCAATCGGTGACGGTGGTCTCTGCGCTTTGCATCGACGCCGGCAGCATCACGACGATTGCGATGCTGATGGAAGAAAGTGCCAAGGCGTTCATTGCAAACCGCAACGAGAACGCGCTGCTTGTCGATCAAGCCGGAAAGATTTCGGTGTTTGGTCTTTTTGAAAAGTTCGTCACGCGCTGACGGATTCTCCTGCCGCACCCATGCAGAGTGATCATCCGGGCAATGCCGGTCTTGTCGTCAATTGCGAACGACGCACAGTGCAAGACAGGAAGCGTTCGTGTCACATCGGGCAGCGACAATATCGAGCCGTGGGTCGCTCGCGCGCCGCGTTTCGTCATCTGGGTGAAATGAATTGTCGATTCGTGGGGTCTGCGAGGCACGGGAGCGAAGCTTGCGATGTATCAGGCAAGGCATATGAATGACCGGACCCTGATATCGCTCTTTCACCTGGATTCGTTTTCGTCGTTCGCAAGAATTGACGGCGCTAAACGCTAGCTGCACCTCGTGCGGCGAATTCTCCAAAGAGCAGAGCGTTTGAGTGGGTCCTGCCGATGGCTGTTTGCCCCTTGCATCTTGCAGGTCCGCACCGACCTATTAATGGCGTTACGAAACACACAAAGGAATCATGATGAAAAAGACCGCTATCGTGCTGCTGTCGCTCTTGTTTGCGAACGCGGCGATCGCCCAGGACGACCCGACCACGCGTTCCACCGACCGGGCTGCGCCCCCTTCGACCGAGGCCGGCCATGCATCGCCTGCATCCGAGCCCGCATCGCGTGGGCAAGTGAAAAGTGAGGCGCGCGCTGCAGTGCGGGCAAACGCCATCCCCAGAGGCCAGGAGGCAACGCCCAACGAGGCAGGCGGAACGCCGCCTGCCGCTGTCAGCCGCGCCGATATTAACCGCGATGCGCGCAAGGCCGAAAAAGATCGCCAACCTCCCTACGGCCTGACCTCGCAGTGGAACCAGATGAATGCCGGCCCGTCGACAGCCAATCGTGCTGTCGTCAAGCAGGATGCGAAGATCGCCGAGCATGCAGGTGCAATTCCGCGCGGCGAGGCGTCCAGCATGCCGACGGCTGCGCCCCACGCTGACTGATTGAGCGTTGCACCGTAGTAGCAGCTTCAAAAGCCCGCCGGCCGCAAGACGGGCGTTTGTGTTTCGGGGCTCGCACCGCCATCTTCAAGACGGTGATGTCACGCTTGCGTCACAGATTCGATCCAAAATGACGAAATTGTGACGAGCAGGAACCCCCCATGAAGTTGCGAACGACTTTTCTGTTGGCGCTGGCGATTGGATCTGCGGGCGCCAAGGCGGC
>CAJCIC010000106.1 GCA_903970185.1 Gammaproteobacteria bacterium | reverse complement strand
CGCGTCATCAGGGGCGACATCGGCGATCCGGGCGTGCTCGCCAGCGTTCTTGATCAGGCCACGGCATCGATTTTTCATCTGGCCGCGGTCGTCAGCGGCGCCGCCGAGGCTGATTTCGATCTTGGCATGCGCGTCAATTTCGATGTGACGCGAATGCTCTTTGAGCGCTGCCGCGCGCTGGCGCATCGGCCGCGCCTGGTCATGGCGAGCTCGGTTGCGGCCTTTGCCAGCGCCGGCGCTGGCGCCATCGTTTGCGAAACCACCGCGCCCGCGCCATTGAGTTCCTACGGCACGCAAAAGGTGCTCGCCGAACTGCTCTTAAACGACTACACGCGCAAGGGCTTCATCGATGGCATTGCATTGCGCGTGCCCACCGTGTGCGTGCGCCCGGGCAAGCCCAATGCAGCAGCGTCAGGTTTTGCAAGCAGCATCATTCGCGAGCCGCTTGCTGGCAGGCAGGCGGTCTGCCCGGTGCCGGCCGAGACCCTGATGTGGCTGATGTCGCCCAAATTCGCCATCGATAACCTGATCCACGCGCACGAGATGGCGGGGCACGCCATCGGCTACCCGCGCACGGTGACGCTGCCGGGCCTGTCGATTACGGTTGGCGCCATGGCCTTGGCGCTTCGCGCCGTGGCCGGCGATGAGATTGCCGAGCTGATCCGCTGGTCCCCAAACGAAGCGATCCGGCGTATCGTGCAATCCTGGCCGGGCACAATCGACACGCCGCGCGCGCGTGCGCTCGGCTTTCGTGCCGACGCGCGTTTCGAGGACGTCATTGACCAATACCGCGACAGTCTGGGCGCGTAAGCTGCGCCTCCTTCGCCCCTGGGAACACCATGAAAAAGCCCCTCTCCCCGGTCGTCAGGCTGCATGCCAACGACGATGTCGTTGTTGCAAGGCGCCAGCTCATGCCCGGTGCCGTGATCGATGGCGAATCGGTTAAGGTCGCTGCCTTCATCCCCGCAGGCCACAAGATGGCCGCACGCCGCATCGAAAGCGGCCAGCCGGTGCGCCGCTACAACCAGATCATCGGCATCGCCAGCCGCCTGATCGAGCCTGGCATGCATGTGCATACGCACAATCTGTCGATGGCGGAATTCGAGCGCGACTATGCCTATGGCATCGATGTCCATCCGACCGAGTATGTCCAGACGCCGGCGAGTTTCATGGGCATCGTGCGTGACGATGGCCGCGTCGCCACGCGCAACTACATCGGTGTCCTGACTTCGGTCAACTGTTCGGCAACCGCAGCGCGCGCCATCGCAGACCATTTTCGTCGCGACATCCATCCCGAGGCGCTCGCCGATTTTCCCAACGTCGATGGCGTCATCGCGCTCACCCACGGACTCGGCTGCGCCACCGACGCCGAGGGCGAATCGCTTGTCATCCTGCGCCGCACGCTTGCAGGTTATGCCCGCCACGCCAACTTTGCGGCGGTGCTGATGGTCGGCCTTGGCTGCGAGACCAACCAGATTGCCGGCATGTTCGAAGCGCACGGCTTGAAAGACGATGCGCGCCTGCAATCCTTCACCATCCAAAATACGGGGGGCACGGCCAAGACGGTGCAATACGGCATCGCCAGGATTTTCGACATGCTGCCCGAGGCCAATCGCGTCAGGCGCACTTCCGTGCCGGCAAGCCATCTCACGCTCGGCCTGCAATGTGGCGGCTCGGATGGCTACTCGGGCATCACCGCCAACCCGGCCCTGGGTGCCGCAGTCGATATCCTCGTGCGCCACGGCGGTACGGCCATCCTGTCGGAGACGCCGGAAGTCTACGGCGCCGAGCATCTCCTGACCCGGCGCGCGGTGTCGCGCGCGGTGGGCGAGAAACTGGTCGCGCGCATCAATTGGTGGAAGGACTATTGCGCGCGCAACGGCGCCGAGATGAACAACAATCCGAGCGCCGGCAACAAGACCGGGGGCCTGACGACGATTCTCGAGAAGTCGCTAGGCGCTGTCGCCAAGGGCGGAACGACGGCCCTGGTTGACGTCTATAACTATGCCGAGCCGGTGACGGCGCGCGGCTTTGTCTTCATGGATACGCCAGGGTATGACCCGGTCTCAGCCACGGGACAGGTCGCAGGCGGCGCCAATGTCATCTGCTTTACGACCGGACGCGGTTCGGCCTACGGTTGCGCACCGTCGCCGTCGCTCAAGCTTGCCACCAACACGGCGCTGTGGACGCGCCAGGAAGACGACATCGACATCAACTGCGGCGGCATTGTCGATGGCACCGACAGCATCGATGCCAAGGGTGCCGAATTCTTCCAGATGATTCTCGATACCGCCTCGGGCAAGAAGACCAAGAGCGAGATCCACGGCTACGGCCAGGACGAATTCATTCCCTGGAATGTCGGCGTCTTGATGTAGGGCTCAGTTCGACCAGCCGCCATCGATGATCTGCGCGGTGCCGGTCGTGTAGGACGATTCGTCCGAGCCAAGATAGACCACCAGCGCTGCAATCTCCTCGGCCGTGGCCAGCCGGCCAATCGGCTGGCGCGAAATGAAGGCGGCTTCCACCGCGCTCGTACTCTGCCCCGAATGTGCCGCCTGCGTCTTGATGCGTTCGCGCAGCGAAGGCGATGCGACTGTCCCCGGGCAGATGGCATTGCAGCGAATGCCGCGCGTGACGAAATCGGCTGCGACCGACTTGGTCATGCCAATCACCGCCGCCTTGGTCGCGCCATAGACAAACCGGTTGGGGGCGCCCTTGACGCTGCTCACGACCGACGCCATGTTGATGATCGAGCCATGACCGGCAGCAAGCATGCCGGGCAGGAACGCGCGCATCATGCGATACATCGCGCGCACGTTGAGATTGAAGGAAAAATCCCAGGCGGCGTCGTCGCACTCCAGGACGGTGCCGCTGGCAACAAAACCGGCGCAGTTAAAGAGGATGTCGATCGCGCCAAGCTCGTCTGCCAGGGCTTTGATTGCGGCGTGATTCGTGACATCGAGTGCAAGCGATGCCTTCGCCTGCAAACCCGCCAAGAGCGAGGGGTCGATGTCAGTGGCGATGACTTCCGCCCCTTCACGGATGAACGCTTCGGCGCTGGCGCGCCCGATGCCCTGGCCTGCAGCGGTGATCAGTGCTTTCTTGTTGGCAAGTCGGCCCATGTCGATGTCGTCCTGTAAGTGATGCGTTGCACGTCAAAATTCAGAAAGTGCTGCGCAATTTGGCTGTGCGCGCATCGCGGCCCGGGCGCGTCTTGGCATCGGGCTTTGCGCCGCGCGCGGCCTTCTTGTGCGCGCTCTTTGCCGTACCTTTGCGCTTTCTTGTGCGAATCAGGCTGGAACTGAGCCTGCGATACGAAATTTCCATATGCCGACGCATCGTCGCGCGGGCACGCGCCGCGTCCTTGGCGCGCAGGGCGGCGAGAATGTCGCGGTGCTCGAGAATCGCCGCAGCCCAGACATCGGACGTGGCGAAATGGCCATCGAGCTGGTCAAACAAGGGCCTAAGGCGCAAATCGAAGAGCCGCTCGACGACCCCGACCAGAACACTGTTGCCGGTGGCCTCGGCAATGCGCACGTGAAACAGCCGATCGGCCTCAAGCGGCGTCTTGCCGGCGTTCGCCGCTGCCTGCATCCGATCGATGGCATCCTCAATTGCATCAAACGCGCTGCGGCGTCCGGTAACAGCGGCGATCGCGGCCACCTCGCCTTCGACCAGGGCGCGGGCGCGTATCAGTTCCAGGGGCCCCTCCTCGCCAGACAGGTTCAAGGCGCCGGGCTGGCGCTTTTGTGCCGGCGAGACGTAGATCCCCGAGCCCTTCCTGACTTCGACGAAGCCTTCGACCTCAAGCGCAATGAGGGCCTCGCGCAGCGACGGCCGACTGACCCCCAACTGCAACGACAGGTCGCGCTCGGCGGGAAGGCGCGTACCTTCCTTGAATTCACCGGCAAGGATCAGTTCGCGCAGCTGGTCGCTGATCTGGCGATAAAGGCGCCGCGGCTCAATCGACTGGATCGGCATGTCGTCCCCGCTTCAGCCAAGAAGCGGCGCTGGCAGCCCGACGTGGTACTTGCTCGCGCAGGTCTTGAGCGCCACGATGATCTCGGGATAAAGCGCGACGCCTGACAGCAACTGTTCGCGTTTTCGTTTTAGCGCACGATCACCTGGCAGGCGCACGCCTTCTGTTTCGGCCCTGGGCGGATTGCCCCGGGCGCTGTCGGCGATCCAGTCGATCTGGCGTGAAAATCCCATCGATCCGCCAAAGGCCGACGGATCGTGGATGGAAATGAAAACCGAGGCCCCCCAGCCTTCTTTCGGATCAGCGCGACCCACTCCGGCGAGCCCGCCCGTGAGTGCCTCGATCATCAGCGCAAGGCCAAATCCCTTGTGGCCGAAATCGACGCCGCCCAAGGGCTGGATGGTGCCAGGCGGATCATCAAAAAGGACCTGGGGATCGGCACTGGGCTGCCCTTTCGCATCAAACAGGCATTCGACCGCGAAGCGCCTGCCTTCGCGCTTTAAGCGCGCACTCATGCCGTTGGTCACGCTTGACGCTGAAATGTCGATGAGAAACGGTGTTGTCGAACTTGGAATGCCGATCGCAATCGGGTCAGGGGTGAATAACGCCTGCGTGCCGCCAAAGGGCGCAACGCTCGCGCTTTGCGGATCCGAACTGGCAATCACGATGACCAGTCCCCTCTCGGTTGCGCGCGACAGATAGGCGGCAAGGCAGGCGATATGGTGGCTGCGCCGGATCACCAGCGTCGCGCTGCCGTAGTTCTGCGCGCGTGCAATCAGTGCATCGATGCCGATCGACACGAGCCAGGGGCCTGGCAAGCGGTGTCCATCCCAAAGCAGGCTCGCGCCACGATCGGAGATGACCTCGACTTCGCCTTCGGTTGTCATCGAGCCGCGCTCGATCTCGCCCAGGTAGGGCGCGAGAAGCGCCAGCCCGTGGGTATCGTGGCCGAGCAGATCGCCTTCCAGAAGCGTTGCCGCAACGACTTCGGCAAGCGCCCGGTCCATGCCGGCCGCGCTTAACACGTCCTCGGCGAAGCGCGCGAGCGCCTGCGCCTCAAAGCGCGCTCTCGCCTCCATCAGTAGGTGGCCCGGCCACCTGAAGCGTCGAACACTGCGCCCGTCGAGAAGGAACAGTCGTCAGAGGCGAGCCACGCCACCAGTGCAGCAATTTCGTCGGCCTGGCCAAAGCGGTTCATCGGAATCTTCGAGAGCATGTAATCGATATGCTGCTGCGTCATCTGCGCGAACATGCCCGTCTGCACGGCCGCTGGCGTGACGCAATTGACCGTGACACCGCTAAGCGCCAGCTCCTTGCCAAGCGATTTCGTCAGTGCGATCACGCCGGCCTTGGAGGCGCTGTAGGCCGACGCGTTGGGATTGCCTTCCTTGCCTGCGATCGAGGCGACATTGACGATGCGGCCGTAGCCCTTGTGCTGCATGTGCGGCACCACCGCCTTGCAGCAAAGAAACACCCCGCGCAGATTGATCGCCATGACGCGATCCCATTCCTCGACGGGGTAGTCGCAAACCGGCGCGTTGATTCCGGTGATGCCAGCGCTTGTCACCAGAATGTCGACTTCGCCGCCCTCTTTTCGCGTCTTCTCGATGCCGGCGTCGACTTCGATGGCATTCGATACATCAAGGGCGATGGTCGTGGGCGAGAGACCGGCAAACGCCGTCTTGGCTTCGAGCAGTGCCCTCTCGTCGCGGTCCCAAAGGGTCAGGCTCGCGCCGCCTTGCGCGAGGCGATGGGCAATGGCGAGGCCAATGCCGGCTGCGCCGCCCGTGACCACGGCATGGCGCCCGGCAAACGCATAATGGGTTGCGACCACGAGCATCTCCAGGAAGATTGCGCAATGTTGCATTGGCCAATTGGCCTGACCAATTGCCCCGAGCATCTAACAGCCGCGCTGTCACTGTCAAGTTGCACACGCACAATGGCCGGCAACGGCAGCCGAACTAGTGGTAATACCACTTTACCTCTGAATTTGACTGCAATAGACTCGGGCTTGCTTGCGGGATCGGTGCGCAGACGTCGACCCCTAAAAGACAGGTGGAGACACGGTTGACCAGCAAAAAGCGCGCAACTCGCCGCAGCCAGGAATGGTTCGGTCGCCTCGATCGCGACGGCTTCATCTATCGCTCCTGGGTGAAGAACCGCGGCATCCCGCATGACCAGTTCGACGGCCGGCCGGTGATCGGCATTTGCAATACCTATTCCGAGCTGACGCCATGCAATTCACATTTTCGCGGTCTTGCCGAGCAGGTCAAGATCGGCGTTTGGGAAGCCGGCGGCTTCCCCCTCGAATTTCCGGTGATGTCGCTTGGCGAAACGCTGCTGCGGCCCACGGCGATGCTGTTTCGCAATCTCGCCAGCATGGATGTCGAAGAATCGATTCGCGGTAACCCGATTGATGGCGTCGTGCTGCTCATGGGCTGCGACAAGACCACGCCGTCGCTCCTGATGGGCGCAGCATCATGCGATCTGCCGACCATCGGCGTCTCTGGCGGGCCGATGTTAAGCGGCAAGTTTCACGGCCGCGATCTGGGCTCGGGTACCGACGTCTGGAAAATGTCGGAGGAAGTGCGCGCAGGGCAGATGTCGCAGGCGCAATTCTTCGAGGCCGAAAGCTGCATGCACCGCTCGCACGGCCACTGCATGACGATGGGCACGGCCTCGACCATGGCGAGCATGGTCGAGGCCCTTGGCATGAGCCTGCCGCACAATGCGGCGATTCCGGCGGTCGATGCCAGGCGCAACCTGCTCGCGCGCGCCTCGGGCCGCAGAATCGTCGCCATGGTCGAAGACGATCTCGTCATGTCGAAGATTCTGACCCGTGCCGCCTTTGATAACGCGATTCGCGTCAATGCGGCAATCGGCGGCTCGACCAACGCCGTGATCCACCTGCTGGCCATTGCCGGCCGCATCGGCGTCGATCTGACCCTTGAGCATTTTGACGCGCTCGCGCACGAGCTGCCTTGCCTTTTGAACCTGCAGCCCTCGGGACGCTTCCTGATGGAAGACTTCTATTACGCCGGCGGCCTTCCGGCCGTGATTCGCGAACTCGAATCGGTCATCGACAAGGACGCCCTCACGGTCAATGGCGCCACGCTCTGGGACAACGCCAAGGACGCGGCGAATTACAACCTCGATGTGATTCATGCCTTTGCTGCGCCCTTCAAGGCGCAGGCGGGCATTGCCGTTCTCAAGGGCAACCTGTGTCCGGATGGCGCTGTCATCAAGCCGTCGGCCGCAACCCCTGCGCTCTTGAAGCACACCGGCCGCGCCGTGGTGTTTGAAAACAGCGACGAGATGCACCGCCTCATCGATGACGAGTCGCTCGATGTCGATGCCAGCTGTGTTCTGGTCTTGAAGAACTGCGGGCCAAAGGGCTATCCCGGCATGGCCGAAGCCGGCAACATGCCCTTGCCGCGCAAGGTGCTGCGCGCGGGCGTGACCGACATGGTGCGCATCTCCGATGCGCGCATGAGCGGCACCGCCTACGGCACCGTGGTATTGCATGTCGCGCCCGAAGCGGCTGCAGGCGGGCCTTTGGCACTGGTTGAAAACGGCGACATGATCGAGCTCGACGTCAAAGCGCGCCGGCTGCACCTTGATGTCAGCGATGCCGAACTGGCCAGGCGGCGCGCGTTGTGGACGGCGCCCAGGCCGCCGATGGAGCGCGGCTGGACACGGCTTTACTTCGATCATGTGCAGCAGGCCAACCTCGGCGCCGATCTGGATTTTCTGGTCGGCAAGAGCGGCGCTGCAGTCCCCAAAGACAACCATTAGGTCCGCGAAGCGACAATGAAGGTCCTGCTCACCGACTACGACTTCGCCGACATCGCGCTTGAAGAGGCCCTGTTTCAAAAGGCCGGCATCGAGCTCGTCAGCGCGCAGTGCAGGAGCGCCGAGGACGTCATTAAAGCCTCGGCCGGATGCCAGGGACTCCTGGTGCAATACGCGAGCGTGAATGCGGCGGTGTTCGCGGCGCGCCCGGACATTCGCATCGTCAGCCGTTTTGGCGCGGGTTTTGACACGATCGATGTCGCCGACGCCAAAAAGCACGGTGTCTGGGTTGCCAATTCCCCGGACTACGGCGTGGGCGAGGTGGCCACCCATGCGCTCGCCATGGTACTTGCGCTCCTTCGCCACCTTGCCCTTTATGATCGTGACGTCAAGGCCGGCCACTGGCATTTCACGACGCCAGGACAATTAAGGCGCGTCTCCGACATGACTCTTGGCATTCTCGGGCTTGGCCGCATCGGCAAGCGCATGGCGCATATCGGCCGCAACAGTTTCAAAAACGTCATCGCTTGCGACCCTTACATCATCGACGGCGATTTCCCGGCCTACGTCGAGCGGGTCACGCTTAAGCAGCTGTTTGCAGGTGCCGATGCCATCTCGCTGCACGTGCCCTTGAGCAGCGAGACGCGCGGCATGGTCAATGCCGCCCTGCTTGCGCTGATGAAACCTGGCAGCATCATCGTCAACACCGCCCGCGGCGCGCTCATCGACATCGAGGCCTTGCTTGTCGAGCTCGACGCGGGACGCCTCGATGGCGCCGGACTGGACGTGCTGCCAGACGAGCCCCCCGGAGGTGACGCACGCATCGTGCAGCATCCGCGCGTCTTGCTCTCGCCCCACGCGGCCTTCTATTCGGTCGTGGCCGAGAAGGAACTGCGCACCAAGGCCGCGCAAAATCTCATCGACTGGCAGGTGAAGGGGCGTCCATCCTATGTCGTCTCGGAAGGAGCACCCTGATGGCGGCCGTCGAAATTCGCGGCGTGAAGAAGTCGTTTGGCACGACCCCCGTGATCCGCGGTGTCGATGTGGCCATCGCCGATGGCGAATTCACGGTGCTGGTCGGGCCATCGGGATGCGGCAAGTCGACGCTTTTGCGCATGGTCGCAGGCCTTGAGGAAATCACCGAAGGCGAAATCTCGATTGGCGGCAGGGTCGTCAACAGCATCCAGCCCAAGGAACGCGACATTGCCATGGTGTTTCAGAACTACGCGCTCTATCCGCACATGACGGTCTACGACAACATGGCGTTCTCGCTGATGATCGCCAAGGCCTCTGGCGCAAGCATCAAGGAACGCGTGCAAAAGGCCTCCGATATCCTCGGTCTTGGGCAGTTGCTCGATCGCTATCCGCGGCAGCTCTCGGGCGGGCAGCGCCAGCGCGTGGCGATGGGCCGTGCCATCGTGCGCGCACCGCAGGTGTTTCTGTTCGATGAGCCGCTGTCCAACCTCGATGCCAAGCTGCGCGTGCAAATGCGCGCCGAGATCAAGGAGTTGCACCAAAGGCTGAAGACGACCTCGGTGTACGTGACCCACGACCAGATCGAGGCGATGACCATGGCCGACCAGATCGTGGTCATGCGCGAGGGCCTGGTCGAGCAGCGCGGGCGACCGCTGGAACTCTATGACCTGCCGCAAAACACCTTTGTTGCCGGCTTCATCGGCTCACCCGCGATGAATTTCATCCCGGCCGTGTTGCACAAGGTCGACGGCGTGCTTTCTGTCAAATTCGGTGACGGCTCCACCGTTGCCGCACCCAAGCGCATTGATGCTGGCGCAACGCGTGACGGCCAGCCGGTGATTTATGGCGTCAGGCCCGAACACTTCGCATTGAGCGCGAATGGCCAGGGCATCCCGACACGGGTCTCGGTGGTCGAGCCGACAGGCGCCAATACCGAAGTCTATTCACGCTTTTGCGACACCGACCTGGTCTCGGTGTTTCGTGAACGCCACGAATTCGCCCCGGGCGATGTCGTTCATCTCGAGCCCGACGCGTTGCACACCCACCTTTTTGACGCCGCATCGAAACAGACGCTGATGCGACACGAGACGCAGCACGAGTTCAGCTAGCAGTTCCAACAGGCATGCCAACATGCCAAAGCGAAGAGGAGACAGGCATGAAAAAACTCAGCAGACGTGATTTTCTGGTATCGACAGCGACGCTTGCAGCCGGATCCGCACTCGGTGGCGCAGGCGCCGCGTTCGCCGCGGCGCAGCCGCTCAAGTTCACGCCCGAGGCGGGTGCCAAACTGCGCGTGTTGCGCTGGAAACGCTTTGTCCAGGGCGACGAAGACCTGTGGCTTGCCAACACC
This sequence comes from Gammaproteobacteria bacterium, assembly GCA_903970185.1. Taxonomy (GTDB): domain Bacteria; phylum Pseudomonadota; class Gammaproteobacteria; order Burkholderiales; family Burkholderiaceae_D; genus CAJCIC01. Next base: position 7,892 of record CAJCIC010000106.1, on the reverse strand, counting down.
AGGAAATTCACGCAGCAGACCGGCATCGAGGTCGTCACCGACAACGAGGGCTGGGAAGACGTCCGCCCCAAGGCGGCTGTGGCCGCCAATATCGGCAGCGGCCCTGACATCATCCTCGGCTGGTTCGACGATCCGCACCAGTACCCCGACAAACTCGTCGACGTCAGCGATCTCGCCAACGATCTCGGTGCGCGCCTTGGCGGCTGGTATGACGTCTGCAGGAAGTATGGCACGCGCAACTCGGCGTGGATCGCGCTGCCGCTTGGCGTGGTGGGCAATGCACTGGTCTACCGCCAAAGCCAGATCCAGGCGGCAGGCTTCGATGCGGTCCCGAAAGACCACGCCGGATTCCTAAAGCTCTGCCAGAACCTGAAAGCCAAGGGCACGCCCGCGGGCTTTGCGCTTGGCAAGGCGGTGGGCGACGCCAACAACTGGGCCCACTGGCTGCTCTGGTCGCACGGCGGCATGCTCGTCGACAGCAACGCCAAGGTGGTGATCAATTCGCCAGAGACGATCGCCGCCCTCGAATATGCCAAGCAGCTTTATCCGACCTTCATCGATGGCACGACCTCCTGGCAGGATCCGTCCAACAACAAGGCCTTCCTTGACGGACAGATCAGCCTCACCGCCAACGGCATCTCGATCTACTACGCCGCCAAGACCTCGGCCGACCCGACGCTGCAGGCGATGGCAAAGGACATCGAGCATGCGCATTTTCCGATCGGTGCCAGCGGCAAGCCGACGGAATTGATGCAGATCACGCAGATGATGCTCTTCAAGTACTCCAAGTACCCCAACGCGGCCAAGGCCTACATGCAGTTCATGATGGAACCTGACCAGTACAACCCGTGGATGCAGGCCGCCATCGGCTACGTCAGCCAATCGCTCAAGTCCTACGAGAGCAACCCGGTGTGGACCGTCGATCCCAAGCACACGGTGTATCGCGATGCCGCAGCGTTAATGCTCGATAACGGCCACTCGGGACCGCTTGGCGCAGCCTCTGCCGCATCGATGGCCGACTACATCGTGGTCGACATGGTGGCCGAGGCCGCCACCGGCAGCAGGACGCCGAAAGAAGCGGCAGCGCGCGCCGCAGAACGCGCGGCGCGCTATTACAAGGCTTAGAAAGCCGGTCGGTGCAAAAGCGATGCGGCCAGCGAGTGCACCCGATGCCGGTGCACGCGCCTCGCCGCATCGCCTGCCCGTGCAAATGCAATCCCCTGACCTGAGGCGTTACCCCTACCTTGAGTGCGAGCACCCTTTCTGCCAGGCTTAACGATCGCAACCTGCTCGGCGCATTGTTCATGCTGCCAACGGTTGCGATCCTCCTGGTCTTTCTGACCTACCCGCTTGGCCTTGGGGTCTGGCTCGGCTTTACCGATACCAAGATCGGCAGCATCGGCGAGTGGGTCGGCCTTGACAACTACAGGTACCTGATTGGCGACTCGCTCACGCGCGAGGTGCTGTTTAACACCCTCTTCTATACCGTTACCGCGAGCATCCTCAAATTCGTGCTGGGACTTTGGCTCGCGCTCCTCCTCAACGAGAACCTGCCGTTGAAGTCGTTTTTCAGGGCGATCGTGCTCTTGCCGTGGATCGTGCCGACCGCGCTCTCCGCGCTCGCCTTCTGGTGGATCTACGACGCCCAGTTTTCAATTGTCAGCTGGCTCTTGATCAGGATGGGCGTGATCCACTCCTACATTCCGTTTCTTGGCACGCCCTGGCTCGCGCGCATCTCGACGGTGATTGCCAACGTGTGGCGCGGCATTCCGTTCGTGGCGATTTCGCTGCTCGCGGGCTTGCAGACCATCTCGCCCACGCTCTATGAAGCGGCGGCGATCGACGGCGTCAGTTCCTGGCAGCGCTTTCGCTACATCACCTTGCCGCTCTTGACCCCGATCATCGCCGTGGTCATGACGTTTTCCGTGCTCTTCACCTTTACCGACTTCCAGCTGATCTATGTACTCACGCGCGGCGGTCCGCTTAACGCCACGCACCTGATGGCGACGCTGTCGTTCCAGCGCGCCATCCCCGGTGGCGAGCTCGGCGAGGGCGCCGCCATCGCGACCATGATGGTACCGTTTCTTTTTGCCTGCGTGATGTTTTCCTATTTCGGCTTGCAGCGGCGCGGCTGGCAGCAAGGCGGCGACCAGTGAGCAAGGCGCAGGAGTCGGTCGGCATGGACTATCTGCAGTCGCTGCCCAGGCGCTGGGTGACGGTGTATGCGCCGCTTGGCATTTTCGTCTTCGTCTTGCTGTTCCCGTTCTACTGGATGGCGATCACCGCATTCAAGCCCGATGCCCAGCTGGCGATGCACACCGGCAACCCGTTCTGGGTGGTGGGACCTACGCTTGTCCACTTCAAGCGCTTGCTGCTTGACACGCCTTACAAGGGCTGGCTGATCAATACCGTGCTGATCTCGGTGGCGTCGACGTTCGTATCGATCATCGCCAGCGTGCTTGCCGCCTATGCCATTGAACGACTGCGTTTTCGGGGCGCAAAGCAGGCCGGCCTCGCGGTCTTTCTTGCCTACCTGATTCCGCCTTCGATCCTTTTCATCCCGCTTGCTGCGATCGTCTTCAAGCTCGGGCTGTTCGATACGCGCTGGGCCCTGATCCTGACCTACCCGACCTTTCTGATCCCGTTTTGCACCTGGCTCTTGATGGGCTATTTCCGCTCGATTCCGTACGAGCTCGAGGAATGCGCGCTGATCGATGGGGCCACGCGCTGGCAGATCCTCGTCAGGATCATCCTTCCGCTTGCCGTTCCCGGCCTGATTTCAGCGGGCATCTTTGCCTTCACGCTATCGTGGAACGAATTCATCTATGCGCTTACGTTCATTTCCTCCTCTGAAGTAAAAACCGTGCCGGTCGGCATGGTCACCGAATTGATCGAAGGCGATGTCTATCACTGGGGTGAACTGATGGCAGGCGCCCTGCTCGGCTCGCTTCCTGTCGCGGTGGTCTATTCCTTCTTTGTCGAGTACTACGTCTCGGGGATGACAGGCGCCGTCAAGGAGTAGCGGCGAGAAGCACACGCCGCGGGCTTGTGGGACGAAGCGGAATTGGGTAGGCTTTTGCGACCTGGCCCGAGCCCGTCTGTCCCCTCTTCTGTTAAGCGACCGTTCCTGCAGTTACGCTCGCGCTTTTAGGCGTCAGCAGAACATCGCTTGCGCGCATCGATGCGGCAACCCCGGCGCTTGAAATGGCAAGCGCTAGGGCCTCATGACATCTCATTTCGAAAAGGGCATGGTGTGGATCTCGTTGTCAGCGGTTTTCCTGCCGTCATCGTTTTTGGCGCTTTCGTTGTGATCTTTGCGCTTCCCGTGTGGGTCGCAGCGCGCATCACGCGTGCGCGCAATCCGACACTTCTGCGCTCGATCGCCTCACTCGTTGCGGGTTTCGTGATGACGATCGCAAGTGCGGCGCTCACCGGCGGCTTTGCCCTGTTGCTCTCGCCGATCTGCTTTTTCCTGTCGTTCAAGATTTTTCTGGGAACGTCGTTCTTAGGCGCAATCGTGCTTGGCATACTGGCGCTTTTTGGCTACGCCCTGATGGTGCACGTTCTCGGCTCGGGCTTTGACGTTCCCAGAAGCGAGTCCGGCTACGTCTGAAATACGCGCACCCGGATGCAGCGCCTTACCACCCGCCAAGGAGTTGACATGGCCATTGGACGACTCGATCACTACTCTGTACGTACCACCAACGTCGCCGCCTCGGAGGCGTTTTATTCGAACGTGCTCGGCTTCGTTTCAGGGCCAAGACCCCCTTTCAATTTCCCCGGGGCATGGCTTTATTCTGGCGATCCGGAAAAAGGCGGCATCCCGGTGGTGCATATCATCGGCATTGCAGAAAGAGATCAACCCGCACTTGATGCCTATCTTGGCGATCGAGGAGCGCAAACCCTTGCAGGCACCGGGGCCGTCGATCACATTGCATTTCGCGCCGAAGGGCTCGCCGAAATGCGCGAGCGCTGCACGCGCCTTGGCGTTTCGTATCGTGAGCGCGAAGTGCCCGCAACGCGCCTGCGCCAGGTGTTTCTCAAGGATCCCGACGGCATTACCATCGAACTCAACTATCCAGCTTCGGAAGCCTGACAGGCAATGGCAAAGCGGTTCGCCTCAACCGTAGATGGAATCAACAGACCTCGTCGGGTACCCTATTTCACTTTGGTGCGGCTGAGTTCGGTTCGCCAATCGGCCGGATTGGAGCTTGATTCGGGACCGACCAGATAACATTCGTAAAGATCACCCGCCATTTTGTATCCGTTGACTGCCAGCCACTCGTCGAACGCTCGCCACGCGCCCCCAAGGCCCTCATAGGCGCCGTGATACACCTTGCGCACCACCGTAAGCGCAGGGCGCTCCCAAGGCTTGACGCGGCCGATGGCCTTGATGGGTGCAGACACCGGCACGCAGATGTCGAAATCGAAGGATTCCGGCGTCATCCTGAGATGGTGCGCAAACCAGGGGCCGGTGGGACCAACGCGTTGCCCATTCGCTGCAGCCATGGCCTCGCGGATCCCTGGCCCCATAACGTGCTGCATGCCCGAGCGTGGCGTCTCGATGTGAATGCTGGCAACCTGCTGGGCAGGGATATCAACCACCTGCGGTGACTCAATCATGTAGTTGCTCCAGCCAGGGTTGGCAACAATGCTTCGAGCCGGTTGTAGCCTGCAACCATACCGCGCTCCATGCCCGAGCGACGTGCGGTGTCGCGGGCCTCTTGCGATTCGTACAGGATCGTCATTGTCATCCTGGTGATCTCGCGCATGTCTTCGAACACGGTCGTGTCCACGGCTTCGCCTGGATACCAGGCGTCGTCGAACTTCTCGGTCGCAACCAGACGTTCGAGCCGAACCACCTCGCGGAAGACACCGCCCATGGCCATCTGCGAGCCGTCTTTTTCAGACCGCCAGGCATAGCGATAGGCACCACCGACGCGAAGGTCGATTTCGCACAGGGGCATGGTCCAACCAGGTGGCCCTAGCAGCCAGCGGCGAACCAGTTCCGGTTTCGTGAAGGCATCGAATACCAGTCGTCGCGGTGCGTCGAAATTGCGCGTGACCTGGATCTCGCAATCACTGGGCGTGGACAACTTGAAACTGTCAGGCAAGAACATAAGGACTCCTTTAGCGCTCCTTGGGAGCGCGGCGTTTGCGATTTTTTTCCGTCGTTTTCAACTCGATTAGCAAGTCGTCGAGGCGATCAAAGGAGGCCTCCCAATATTCGCGATATCTCTCTAGCCACCCGGTCGCTTCAGCAAGAGGTCTGGCTTCAAGCTTGCGCGGCCGCCGCTGTGCGTCGTTTCCGGTCGAGATCAAGCCTGCGTCTTCAAGCACCTTCAGGTGCCGCGAGATTGCGGGCTGGGTCATCGTGAAGGATCGGGCCAGCTCGCCCACGGGTACCTCACCAGACGATGCCAGGAGCTCCAGGATTGCCCGGCGCGTGGGGTTGGCCAACGCAGAAAACGTCATGTCGAGGTGCCTGGCTCTTGATTGTTCATAACTAATCTGTTTCATAACAATATTGTTATATAAGGCACGTGAAAAGTCAACCCCCGCGTTGCATGTTCCAAAAAAACCATGGGGCTCGCCTGACCGACACTGGCCCGAATTGGCATCCGATGATCGCGTCGAACTCGTTTTCAGGTGCCCGACGTCCCGACGGCGAAAAGCACCGGGCTTGCGGCCCGCGACCCTCGAGCGCCGCAGCGACCCATCGCGAAGTCCTGGCTAAAGGCTGTCGATTTTCGTCGACAGCCGACACAGCCGATGGCAGCATGCTTCTGGTCGCGTTCAGTGGCGTGCCGTGGCGTTCAGCGTCCTTCGGCAGTCGGCCAGTCGACTGCGGACGTCTCGAATCCACCTGCGCAGCGCTCGTTCGAGGTGCAGTCGCAGCACTGGAAATTTCAGAAAGCCATGACTGATTCTCCAGCTTTCTCAGATGACGAACTTGAGCATGCGCTCCGCCTGGCTGCCAACGATGTCAGCAAGCGTCCAGACTTCTACAAAAAGCTTGTCGCATCCTCGGTCTACATCATCGCCCGGTCAGACGCCCGAAAGGAAGGTGGCGGGACGATGAATGGGGGAGAAACGCTCTCGATCGAAAAGTGGCTCAAGGGCGACGGAACGCCTGTCATACCGTTTTTTAGTTCTTTGGCTGCGCTTCAGCGTGCCCTCGATACCGAAAAGGAGAATGTCCGTCTCCCTGCACGGTCCTTCTTCGAGATGACACGGGGAGATTTCCTCGTCCTCGATCCAAAATCTCCCTATGGCAAGGAATTCTTCCCGAACGAGATCGCAACGCTATTGGCAACGGGAGTGAATCTCAGTCCAGAGCAGCACACGATGGCGCAGCAGACCCAGGTCCTGCTGGGTCAACCCGCCAACTATCCAACCAAAATGGTGGAATCGCTCAAGGCCTACTTCGAAACCCGGAAAGAGGTGAGTCGCGCCTACCTCGCATTGATGCACGATCTCTCAAGAGCAAATCCGGTCCTCGTCGTTGGCGTCGAAATCGACGGCGAGGATCAGCAGATTCTGCGCGAAGCGGGTGTGGTCGCCGCAGATAGCTCACCCCATGGCGAAGCGGTCGACATCTGCCGCGTGAACCACCTTGAAAAGGGCTTGAGCGAATATTTTTCCCGGCAAGGGAACCCGTTCTATGAGCGGATCCGCAAGCCAAACGTCTTGGCAACGCTGTTCGGGTCGAGGTCGAATTAGCGGGATATCACCAAGAGAAAGTTCATGGCACGCACTGCTACTTACTCAGACGGACGTGTGCCTTGCGACCTACCCATTCGGCAGCTCGCTCGAGAACGTCCTGACGTAGACCGGCCAGTTCGGCGACGATGATGTCTTCCGTTGGCAGCGGCAGACGGTGTGAGACCGCTCTTCGAACCCACGCTTCCACGCTGCGGCGATAGGCCGGTTCGTCAACGTCGCACGATGAAGAACGTCGGCTTGCATTCTTCTGGATCGTTTAGTTGACTGGGGCGCGGCATAACCGAACAGCCTGCGATCTCCATCGACGATGAGGCAAAGGCTGAAGCCGACGTGAATGGGATCATGGATAAGTTGATTCGCGGGCGCCATCGAGGATGAAGACGAGCCCCGAAAGGCCGGGGCGTTGCCCCTTAAAGCCGCTCCGGGGGCCGCCTTCCGAGAGGCCCCCAAGCACAAGAAATCCTTGTGTTACGGGTTAAGCTGGCTTAACATTGAGGCAAATGGGTTGCGACTACGCGGCCGGCGCTGAGCTCCAAGGACAACTTTGGGGCTCTTTTGCTTTCTAGGTCGGGAAAACCTTTCTTCCATTGCCGGCGACCGCGCCAAATATCCCGGCGAAAAACTTCCCTTCAAGCACTGCGTAAGCGCGATTTGGCTGATCCGGGCGGAGGTGAGACAAGCCGATAGGACGTGCGGCCAGGTCGGCCAGCTGGAGCCCTTCCGAGTTCGATTTCTTGTCTTTCATCACGAGGGAGAACGGGTACACCACGCGGCTGCGATTTCCGCGATCGCAAATTCGGCGAAACTGAAGTTCCAATTCTGCGTCTTCTGCTGCGCCTCGGCACTCGCAAATAACTGACGTTTGAAATCGATGCTGCCCCTTCATCGCTAAAAATGAAGGTTCATCCGACTTTTCGGTGGGTCAAGGCGGAAGGATATAGATCAAGGCCGCCGCAATGGAAGTAGACGGCGATCTTGAAGTGAACGGGATTTCGGTAGCCGAAGGCTCTTTTCTGAACCGTGGTGATTTTTGAATTCAAACCCTCTGCAACCGCGTTGGTGATGCGATGCTTGAAGTAGGTCAAGACGTTTGGCAGGTGGCGCTCGATCAGCTTGGCAGCGTCGATGATCGGCTGCAGGCGGCTGTGTGTCGCCCAGTAGTACCA
>CAJCIC010000105.1 GCA_903970185.1 Gammaproteobacteria bacterium | reverse complement strand
GATCTGGTGCTGGGCGAAGTAGCCGACTTCGAGCGCTCCGGGTCGATCGATGTTTCCCGCCAGGGGCGCAAGGACCCCCGCCAGCGTCTTGATCAGTGTCGATTTGCCCTGGCCATTGGCACCCAAAAGGCCAAGGCGCTCGCCCACGCGCAGCTCGCACGTGACGCCCTTCAGGATTGGCGCTGCGCCCGCGTCGGTCGCATATCCGCAGGTGACGTTATCGAGCCGCAGCATCGGGTCGGGTGCGCGGTCGGCTGCGAAAAAGCGGAAGGTAAAGGGCGAGTCGACGTGGGCAGGCGCAAGCAGTTCCATGCGTTCCAGCGCTTTCACGCGGCTTTGCGCCTGCCGCGCCTTGCTCGCCTTGGCCTTGAAGCGATCAATGAAATGCTGCAGGTGGGCGATTTCCTGCTGCTGCTTCTCCCACGCAAAGTGCGATTGGCGGCGCTGCTCGGCGCGTTGCAATTCGAACGACGTGTAGTTGCCGCTGTAGCGCGTGAGCGAGCGCTCGTTGATCGCAAGAATCGATTTGCAGATGGCGTCAAGAAATTCACGATCGTGCGAGATCACCAGCAGCGTGCCGCTGTAGCGCCTTAGCCACTGCTCGAGCCAGACGATCGCATCGAGATCGAGGTGGTTGGTAGGTTCATCCAGCAAGAGCAGATCCGAGGGATTCATGAGCGCCCGCGCAAGCGCGACGCGCATGCGCCAGCCCCCGGAAAATTCGGCCACCGGGCGCGAAACTTCATCGAGCTTGAACCCAAGGCCAAGCAACAGGCTCTCGGCACGGGAACGTGCGGTGTAGCCGCCGGCTTCGTCAAAGCGCTGATGCAATTCGCCAAGCTCGATGCCCGCGTCTTGATCAACGTGCTCGTCGAGTTGGCGCAAGCGCATCTCGATCTGCCTTAGCCTGTCGTCACCATCGAGCACCTGCTCGAGCGCACTTTGCGTGATGTCATGGTCGTGCTGGGCGACATAGGCAATGCGCCATTGCGGCGGCATGGCAAATTCGCCGGCATCGCAGCTCAATTCACCGCGCAAAAGGGCGAAAAGACTGGTCTTGCCCGCGCCGTTGGCGCCGATCAAGCCGACCTTCTCGCCAGGCGCAATGCTGGCGCTGGCGCGCGCAAGCAGTACCTTGGCGCCGCGGCGAAGTTCTATATTTTCGAGTCTGATCACGGCTTCAAATTCTTCAGTGCGCGGGCCTCGATGAGCAGCACGCTGTCGTCGCTTGCAGGCGTTGACAGCGCGGTGTATTCGAGCTCGGGGAAAGCGGCGTTGAAGTTTTCCATCTCATGACCGATTTCAAGGATGAGGGCAGAAGCCGACCTGCGCTTGAGGTGCGTCAAGGCGCGAGCCAGCACGCGCCTGACGACATCCATGCCATCGACGCCCCCGGCCAGCGCAAGCCGCGGCTCGTGCCGGTATTCGCGCGGCAGCGCTTGCATCGACGCCTCGTTGACATAAGGTGGATTGCAGATGATCAGGTCATAGCGCTTCTTGCCAATTGCGCCATAGAGGTCCGCCTCGAAAAGGTGGATGCGATCGGACAAGCCGTAGTCCTCGACATTTCTTCTTGCGACCTTAAGCGCGTCGGCCGATATATCCACGGCATCGACTTGGGCGTTGGGGAACACGTCGGCAGCAATGATCGCAAGGCTCGCCGAACCGCAGCAAAGTTCGAGCACATCGGTGACTTCGAGCGGTCGGGCAATGAAAGGCGCGAGCGCTTCCGTGAGCGGCCAGGCGATCAGCGAGCGCGGGATGATGGCGCGCTCATCGACGTAGAAGCGATAGTCGCCAAGCCACGCCTCGTGCGTCAGGTAGGACGCCGGGATGCCGCTGGCCCGCCGCTCAATCACCCTCAGGACCGCGGCGCGCTCCTTTTGCAGGAGCCGCGCGTCAAGGTAAGGCTCGAGCTCGGCCAGGGGCAGGTTAAGCGTCGAGTAGACCAGATAGACCGCTTCGTCCAGGGCGGTTTGCGAGCCGTGCCCAAACGTAAGGCGAGCCTCGCCAAAGCGCGTCACTGCGTAGCGCAGGAGATCGCGGATGGAACGAAGTTCACTCGCGGCGCTATCGTGCTTCACGCTGTCGCATCCGGCAACAGCTCCTCGATCGTGTCACGGTAAATGTTCTTCAGGGGTTCGATAAAACGCAGCGCAACGTGTTCGTCGATCTTGTGGATGGTCGCATTCGGAGGACCGAATTCGATCACCTGGCGGCACAAGGTGGCGATGAAGCGGCCATCGGAAGTGCCACCCGAAGTCGACAGTTCGGTCTTGACGCCGGTCTCCTTGAAAATGGCTCGGGACAGTGCCTCGGAAAGCGCGCCTGGCGCCGTCAGAAACGGCATGCCGCCCAGGGTCCATTCGATGGTGTAATCGATTGCGTGTCGATCAAATAGTGCGCCGATGCGCTGTTTCAGCTGATCGACCGTGCTTTCGGTCGAAAAGCGCAGATTGAAGTCGACGACGAGCAAGCCGGGTATGACATTTCCGGCGCCGGTGCCGGCATGCGTATTGGAGATCTGCAGGGTGGTCGGCAGGTAATAGGCGTTGCCCTCATCAAAGCGCATGGCAACCAGTTCTGCAAGCGCAGGCAAAGCCTCGTGGATGGGATTTCTTGCCAGGTGCGGATACGCCACATGGCCTTGCACGCCGCGCACCGAGAGTCGCCCTGAAAGCGTTCCGCGCCGCCCGTTTTTGATCATGTCACCCAGCTCGCCAACCGAGGTTGGCTCGCCAACGATGCAATAGTCAATGGCCGTGCCGCGCGCGCGCAGGGCCTCGACGACCTTGCACGTGCCATTCACCGATGGACCTTCCTCGTCGGAGGTGATCAAAAGCGCAAGCGTGCCGGAAAAGTCGGGATGGGCATTCACGAACTCTTCGGCTGCAACGGTAAAAGCCGCCACCGATGTCTTCATGTCGGCAGCGCCGCGTCCGTAGAGGAGGCCATCGGCTTGCGTTGGCTGGAAGGGCGGGAAGCGCCATTGCTCGAGCGGCCCGGGCGGCACGACATCGGTGTGTCCGGCGAATGCAAGAACGGGCCCACCCGCCTTGCCCTGTCGCGTCGCCCAAAGGTTCGTGACCTCGCCAAACGGCATGCGCTCGCAATCGAATCCGATGGCTTCAAGGCGCTTGATCAGGACCTCCTGGCAACCGCCATCCCTGGGCGTGACGGAGTCGCGCGAGATCAGGTCGCTGATCAAATCGAGTGTTGCAGAATTCACGTCAGCCAAGAAGTTGGAGGTATTTTTCCGAATCGAAACCGAAAACCAGCTGGCCCTTGGCGACAAGCACCGGGCGCTTGATCAGTGAAGGCTGTTCCAGCACCGCCACCAGGGCCGATGCGTCGTCTTTGGGCCGTCGCGTCTCGGCCAGCGAGCGCCAGGTCGTGCCGCGACGATTGACCACCGTGTCCCAGCCCACGCGCTTGAGCCATCCCGTCACCAGGGCGGCGTCGGGCGGCTCCTTCTTGAAGTCGTGAAAGTGGTGGGTCACGCCCTCTTCTTCGAGCCAGCGGCGCGCCTTTTTCACCTGCTCACAGTTGACGATGCCGTAAAGGTCGACGGTCACCGCATCAGGCATTGAGGGTGAATTCGGTGAAGGATGCGCCCTCCGGCTCGCTGCGCTTTTCGACCTCATGGGTCGTGCTCGTCGGGCCGGCTGCATTGTTCAGAAGCCACAGCAGGTTGGTTGGTGAATCGGAGTTGGTCAGGGCTTCGTCTTCCGTGATTTTCTGATCGGCGAGCATGCGGTAGAGCGCCTGCTCGAAGGTTTGCGAGCCGGGCGAAAGGCTCTTTTCCATTGCGTCTTTGATCTCGTTGATTTCACCGCGCTCGATCAGCTCCGAAATGTGGCGCGTGTTGAGCATGATTTCGACCGCCGGGATGCGCCCGCCCGCCTTGGCTTTCACAAGGCGCTGGGAAATGATGCTTTTAAGCGCAGCGGAAAGATCAGAGAGCAAGGCTGGGCGGTTTTCGATGGGATAAAAACTGATGATCCGGTTCAGTGCGTGGTAGCTGTTATTGGCGTGCAGTGTGGCCAGGCAAAGGTGGCCTGACTGGGCGTAGGCCACCGCTGCTGACATGGTGTCCTTGTCGCGAATTTCGCCGATCAGGATGCAATCTGGCGCCTGTCGCAGGGCGTTTTTGAGCGCGATGTGCAAATTGTCGGCGTCGGTTCCGATCTCGCGCTGGTTGACGATCGATTTCTTGTTCTTGAAGACGTATTCAATCGGATCCTCAAGGGTCAGGATGTGACCGGTGCGCTGCGTGTTGCGCAAATCCAGCATCGAGGCGATGGTGGTTGATTTGCCCGAGCCTGTGGCGCCAACGAGCAGCACCAGGCCCCGCTTTTCCATGATGATGTCGCAAAGCACGTTGGGCAGATTGAGCGACTCAAGCGAGGGGATTTCGTTCTGGATGAAGCGGATCACGACCGAAATCGAGCCGCGCTGGTGAAATGCCGAGAGCCGGAAGCGGCCGATGCTTTGCACGCCAAGGCCCATGTTCAGTTCATGGTAGGTGTCCAGCTGATTGAAGTCGGCCTCGCTCAGGATTTCCGTGAGCAAGGACCGGATCATGCTGTTGTCCATGTTCTGCTGGTTGATCGGCACCGAGGTGCCGTTGACCTTCAGATGTACGGGGGATCCGACCGCCATAAACAGGTCAGAGGCTTTTTTCTCCATCATGAGATGGAACAGTCGATCCATTGCCATCGTGCACTCCCACCGGTTCGATTTGGCTAGTCGCCGCGCAACAATTCGTTAATCGCGGTTTTTTCACGCGTCCTGGCGTCGACGCGTTTGACGATTACCGCACAATATAAGCTGTATCGGCCATCCTTAGAAGGCAGGTTGCCGGGTACCACCACGGAGCCCGACGGAACCCGGCCATACGTCACGGTACCACTGTCGCGATCGTATATTTTCGTGCTTTGGCCGATAAAGACGCCCATCGAGATCACGCTGTTGGCCTCGACCACCACGCCTTCGACGATTTCCGAGCGCGCGCCGATGAAGCAATTGTCCTCGATGATCGTCGGGTTGGCCTGCAGGGGCTCAAGCACGCCACCGATGCCAACGCCGCCTGAGAGGTGAACATTCTTGCCGATCTGCGCACAAGAGCCTACGGTCGCCCAGGTATCGACCATGGTCCCGCTGTCGACGTAGGCGCCAACGTTGACGTAGCTTGGCATCAGAACCACGCCTGCCGCGATGAAGGCGCCATGGCGGGCCACGGCCGGCGGCACGACGCGGATACCGCTGGCTGAAAACCGCGCCGCGTCAAAATCCTCGAATTTCGTTGCCACCTTGTCGTAATAGTGCGTCTCGCCGCCATGCATCAGGCGGTTCTCCGAGATACGAAAGGACAACAGCACGGCTTTTTTTAGCCACTGGTTGACCTGCCAGCCGCCGTTGCCTGGCTCGGCGACACGGCAAACGCCGGCGTCAAGAAGCGCAAGCGAGCGGGCAATCGCGCTTTGCACCTCCAGCGGGCGCGCCGTCGGAGACAGCTCGCCGCGCTTCTCCCAGGCGAGGTCAATGACCCGCTCTAAGGCGTCGATTTCACTTGAGCTGGTTGCCGTCATCAAGGCGTTCATCGGCGGGTCAGAAAGAGGAG
>CAJCIC010000104.1 GCA_903970185.1 Gammaproteobacteria bacterium | reverse complement strand
TTGGTCCGGCATCGATATTTCGTTCTTCCCAAGGTCAAACGGAGCATTCTCTACCAGTACATGTCTTCCCCAAACTCAAATTCATGTCAGTAATTGCGCGAGCGTGTTGGATTGGTCAGCGAACTTTCGGGCATCGGCCTTCCGCAACCGTTCAAGATTTTGGAGTTTCCACCGCACACCCGGAAGCTGCTGCACATGAGGGACGTCCAGCAGGTTCCACTCGGGCTCCGCCGCGACCAGTGACAACAGAAAGCGACGCTCGTCAGCCGTCATGCCCTGCTGTAGTTCGCGCATCATCTGCTCGCGCGCGGCCACAAGCGTTTCGAGTGCCACGGGCTCGACGGTCATGCCTGCGAAATTGTTTTCGAACTCCTGGCGGATATCGCGCAGCGTCGGAAACAGCACCTCATGCACCGGCCGGCTATGGCTCGCGAGATAGACGACGAAGGCCCGGCGAATGCCGGCGGTGATCCCCTCGTGCGCGAGGAGCTGCATGACGTCGAACAGATCGCGGGGATGCTGCCGGTCCATCGCGGCGGCCAGCTTGCCGCCATACACATCCTCGAGCGAGACGACAGGGATTTCGAGATCGGCCTGCAGCGTGTCGCGTGCGCTCTGCGTCAGCGACGCCATGCGTACCGGATTGACCGTCCCGCGCATGACGAAGTTGACCTCGATCTTGACTTGGGTGGCGCCCTGGCGCACCAGCAGCTTGGTCTCGCCGACATCGGCCGAAGCCGGCGCGTGGATCTGAAAGCCCTGCTTCTTCAGGCGTGCGACGGATTGCCGGATGGCTTCGTTGATGCGCTTGAGCGCCTCCGTGCGTGGCACGGTGTGGTCGGGAAACACCAGGTCGAGGTCGACCGAGAGCCGCGGCATGTCACGCACGAAGAGATTGATCGCCGTGCCACCCTTCAGCGCGAACGTGTAGTCGACGAGCACCAGCGGCGCCACGCGCGTCAGCAGTCGTGCGCTGTCAAGGTAGACCTGGTTCACGGCTTCAGCACCAGAAGCCCGTCGGCCGAGCGGGACACCCAGGGCCGGTCGCTGCCCTTGGGCAACTGCGATTGATCGAGCTTGCCAAACCAAGGCTGCGAAAGCTCGCGACCGAGCTGCAGGCAGAGACGCACGGTCTTGACGCTGACGCATCGTTTGAGCAGATCGCGCAGCACGTTGGCGCGCAGGCTGTAGCCGCTCTCGACCAGTTCTCGCGCTTCCTGCAGCGGCTGGCGCACGCCGACTTCGCTCAACACTTCGAGCAGCGCGCGTTCGGGCGCCGAGACCAGCGGCGCGCCTTTGCGATCCTCAAAAGGCCGGACATGCAGCGGCGCATCGGGGCGCTCGTCGAAAAGGCGCTTACGATGGTATTCGGCCGGGAAGCGTTGGGTGAACCAGTCAGGGAGGCGCCCGGCCTTCCAGCCGTAGAGATGAAGGACGGGGCGTTGGGACACGTATTGCCGGATGCCGTGCCAGTCGAGCGCCGACTTGCTGCCGACGTGCAGCCCCTCGAATTGTCGCTGCAACAGCGCGATACTCGGATGCAAGGCGGGCGGATCGTTGGGACGGCAATAAACGCCGCGCGCCAGCCGCTCAAGCCATCCCGCCCGGACATAGTGGACGGCCAGGTCGGCCGATATTCCGAGGGCGGTAAGGTCCTCGGACGTGAGCGGGGTCCCAGGCGCCAGATGGGTGTAGAGCTTATTTAGCTTGTCTCGTCGCGTCGTAGCCATACTACGATTATATGGATTATTCCAAATTCCGGCAAGCTTGGAATAGGCGCTTGGATCGTAGCCAGACTACGATAATTCACACCGTTTCAAATTAATTTTGGGAAGGCCTCCCCCTGCGGCCGAGCTTGTGGTCGCGGCCGACCCCTTCTGCAGCGACACCCCGCAACGCCCCGACCCAGATCCACGATCTGCGCCGTTCCGGCCGTGGACAACTTCATCCGATTGATAAACCTTCGATCCAAACCAAAACCAACCGCGCCAGTTACACCCTCATACGAATGAAAAATACTTCACCGGCCGTAAACGGTGACAAGCGGGGGGGGGCTGGCGTTGCGCGCCACTATAATCCCGCCCATGAATCTGCTTCGCGTGCTGGCAACGGTCAGCGGCATCACCCTCTTGTCGCGCGTGACAGGTCTCATTCGCGAGATCACGATCGCGGGACTCTTTGGCGTCAGTTCGCAAACCGACGCCTTTCGCGTCGCTTTCCTGATTCCCAATCTGCTGCGCCGGATCTTTGCAGAGGGCGCTTTCTCCCAGGCCTTCGTGCCGATTCTTGGCGAGTTCAAGGCGCGCCGTGGCGAGGCCGAGACCCGGCTCCTGGTCGATCACGTCGCCATGGTCCTAACCGCGATCCTGATGGTCGTGACGCTCGTCGGCGTCATCGGTGCCCCGGCCTTGGTCTGGCTCCTGGCGTCGGGCTTCAAGCCGGGCGAGCACACCTTCGATCTGGCGGTTTTGATGACGCGCCTGATGTTCCCCTACATCCTCTTGATTTCGCTCGTCGCCGCAGCATCAGGGGTGCTCAATACCTGGCGCCAGTTTGCCATTCCGGCCTTCACGCCGGTGCTTTTCAACCTGGTGTGGATCTTTTCCTCGTTCGCGTTCTCGCCGTTCGTCGACCCGCCGATCCTGTCGCTCGCCCTGGGTGTTGCGCTCGGGGGGATCTGCCAGCTCGCCATGCAGCTGCCGGCATTGGCCAGGATCGGCATGCTGCCGCGCTTTCATCTGCGCCTTGGCACGGCGTTTGGCGATGAGGGCGTAAAAAGGGTGATGAGAAAGATGCTGCCGGCGATCTTTGGCGTCTCGGTCGCCCAGCTCTCGCTCATCATCAATGTCAATATCGCCACGCATATCGGGACTGGCAGCGTGTCGTGGATCAACTATGCCGATCGCCTCATGGAATTCCCCACCGCGCTGCTTGGCGCGGGGCTGGGCACGATCCTCACGCCAAGTCTCTCGGCAGCGCGTGCAAGGGGCGATATCGAGCAGTACGGTGCACTGATCGATTGGGGCATGCGCTTGAGCCTCCTGCTGGCGCTGCCCTGCGCCCTTGCGCTTTGCATGATCGCCGTGCCGCTGACGGCCACGCTTTATCAGCGCGGTGCCTTCGACGCCAACGATGTCCTGCGCACGGCGCAAGCGGTCGCGGCCTATGGCGTCGGGCTTGTCGGGCTGATCCTCGTGAAGATTCTGGCGCCAGGCTTCTACGCCAGCCAGGACATCAAGACACCGGTCAAGATCGGCGTTGTGGTGCTGGTCGTGACGCAGTTGGTCAACCTCGTCACGGTGCCGCTTTTGGCGCACGCCGGCCTTGCCCTGTCGACGTCGATAGGCGCCCTGCTCAATGCCCTACTGCTCTACATCGGCCTGAGGCGAAGCGGCAACATCACGGCGATGCCCGGCTGGCCACTTTTTCTGCTGCGCCTCGCCCTCGCGCTTGCGGTGCTTGCAGGCGTACTTTTCTTTTGCAATCGCGAAGTCCACTGGATTGCGCTAAAGTCAGAAAGTGTGAAGCGCGCCCTGCTTCTCTTTCTGGTCGTTGCGGCTGGCGCCTTCGCCTATCTGGGCACTCTTTTTATGACAGGCATCCGCCTTCACCAATTCAAAAGCCGTGTTTGATTCGATGACGCCGATCGACTACTTCGCGACGCTCGTCAAGCTTGACGACGACAACGACAGCATTCCACTGACCGAGGCCGCGCTGTCGATCGCGCAGGATGTCTATCCGAAACTGGATCTGGCCGCAGTGCAGTCAGAACTCGACCGCCTGTCTTCGATCCTCAAGGCCAGGCTGCCCGCCGACGCCCCGGCCGTGCAACGCCTGCGTGCCTTGAACCGTTATTTCTTTCGCGAACTTGGCTTCTCGGGCAATCGCAACGACTACTACGATCCGGACAACAGTTACCTGAACCGGGTGCTCGAGCGCCGGCGCGGCATCCCGATTTCGCTTGCCGTGCTCTACATGGAACTGGGCCAGCAGATCGGCTTGCCGCTGCGCGGCATCTCGTTTCCCGGGCATTTCCTGGTCAAGCTCAAGGTCCGGGCCGGGGACATCTTCCTTGATCCCTACAGCGGCCTGTCGCTCTCGCGCGAGCAACTCGAAGAGCGCCTCGCGCAGTTTTTTGACGCGCGCGGGCTTGACGTGCCAACCGATCTGGCCCTGATTCCGTCGATCCAGGAGGCGTCCTCGCGCGACATCCTGATGCGCATGCTGCGCAATCTGAAGAGCGTCTACCATGACCGCAAGGATTTCGACCGGCTCCTCGAGGTGCAAAACCGCCTGGTCGTGCTGCTGCCTGAAGTCAGTACCGAGCGGCGCGATCGTGGCCTGATCTACGCCCAGCTCGAATGCCCGCGGGCGGCGCTCGAGGACCTCGATTTCTACCTGACCGAGGCGCCTGACGCTGCCGAAGCGCCCGAGATCCGCGAGACGATCTCGGTGTTGCGCAACGCCTTGAACCGGTTGAACTGAGCCGGGCTACTTCGGCTGCATGCGGATGGCACCGTCAAGGCGCACGGTCTCGCCGTTGAGCATGTCGTTGATGATCATCTGGTGCGCGAGCTTGGCGAAATCTTCAGGCGTGCCAAGTCGCGAGGGAAAGGGCACCGAGGCAGCCAGCGCGTCCTGCACTTCCTGCGGCATGCCAAAGAGCATGGGCGTGCCAAAAATTCCCGGCGCAATCGTCAGGCAACGGATGCCGTTGCGCGCCAGATCGCGCGCGACCGGCAGGGTCAGCCCGACAATGCCGGCTTTTGACGCTGCGTAGGCGGCCTGGCCGATCTGGCCGTCGTAGGCGGCAACCGATGCCGTGTTGATGATGACGCCGCGCTCGCCGGTCGCCTCGGGCGCGTTCTTTGCCATGGCTTCTGCAGCCAGGCGCAGCATGTTGAAGGTGCCAATCAGATTCACCGTGATGGTCTTGGTAAAGATGTGCAGCGGGTGCGCGCCATCCTTGCCGACGGTTTTTACTGCCGGTGCGATACCGGCACAGTTGATGAGTCCCATCAGCTTGCCAAGCGAGACCGCCCTGGCCACGGTTGCCCGCGCATCGTCTTCGGAAGTGACGTCGCACTTGATGAACTCCTGGCCGAGCTCGTCAGCGAGTGCTTCGCCCGGTTCAGACTGGACGTCGGCGATGAGCACGCGCGCGCCGTGTTTGGCAAGCATGCGAACGGTGCCTGCGCCCAGTCCCGAGGCGCCGCCCGTGACGATGAATACGTTGCTATCGATGTCCATGCTGACTCCGGCGAAATTTCCTGCCCATAAAAATGCACGCCCAAAGGCGTGCCGCGTGTCCTGCCAATTATAAGTATTCACGCGGCGCGCCGGGCGCAATGTAGCGCAGCGTCGTGGCGCGGTATGCTTCCGCTTTGGAGGGGTGGCCATGGAGCAGGGATCGGTGCACGGTAAAGTCGCTCGCAAGGCGAGCAACGACGGCTCGAACCAGACGCCGGCGTTGATCGACTACAACCTCTTTGACAGCGACCCGGTTCTGGTTGACGCGGTGCTGCGCGAGAACGCGGGCGGCTTTCGCAGTGAGCTTGCAGCGACCGGAAACGAGCTTGGCCGTGCCGACAATTTCGACGCGGCGCGCCTTGCCAACCAGTACGGACCGGTGCTAAGGACACACGATGCGCGCGGTGTGCGCATCGACGAGGTCGAGTTCCATCCGGCCTGGCACGCGCTTTTGTCTGCCATCGCCAGGCGCCGCTTGCACAACCGGCCGTGGTCCCAGCCCGGGACCGGGGCGCATGTCGCGCGTGCGGCTGCGTACTTCATGCAAACCCAGATCGAGTCGGGCACGCTTTGCCCGACGACCATGACCTATGGCGCCATCGCCGCAATGCGGCGCGATGCCAACCTCGCCCGCGACTGGCTGCCAACGCTCCTGTCCGACCAGCATGATGCGCGCAACCTTCCGTTGGCAGCGAAAGCAGGCGGCATGATCGGCATGGGCATGACCGAAAAGCAGGGCGGCTCGGATGTGCGCGCCAACACCACGCAAGCAACGCGCGTGGCCGATGGCAGCTACCGGCTTTTGGGTCACAAATGGTTTTTCTCGGCACCGCAGTGCGATGCGCACCTGGTTCTGGCCCAGTCGGAGTCCGGCCTGTCGTGCTTTTTCGTGCCGCGCTATACGCCCGAGGACAAGAAGAACGGGGTCCTGATCCAGCGCCTGAAGGACAAGCTTGGCAATCGCTCCAACGCGTCTGCCGAAGTCGAGTTCGACCATGCCTACGCCACTCTTCTTGGCGAGCCCGGGCGGGGCATCCCGACCATCCTCGAGATGGGGACCTTCACCCGACTTGACTGCGTCACGGGCACGGCCGGGCTGATGCGCCAGGCGCTTGCCCACGCGCTCAACCATGCGCGTCACCGATCGGTGTTTGGCAAACCCCTGGTCGAGCAACCGCTGATGCAGTCGGTGCTTGCCGACCTGTGCCTTGAAAGCGCCGCTGCAACGGTCCTCGCCCTAAGACTTGCCCGGGCCTTTGATGCACCCGAGGGCGACGAGCATGAGGCCGCGATCAGGCGGATCATGACCCCGGTTGCAAAATTCTGGGTCTGCAAGCGCGGACCCGAGCTTGCCGCCGAGGCGATGGAAGTGCTGGGTGGCAATGGCTACGTCGAGGAATTGCCGCTGGCGCGCATTTATCGCGAGATGCCGGTCAATTCCATCTGGGAAGGATCTGGCAACGTCATGTGCCTTGACCTCTTGCGCGGCCTGAGCAGGTATCCCGCAAGCGTCGCCGCGATCGAAGAAACCTTCGTGCGCATGAAAGGGCGTGATGCGCTTTTCGATCAAGCCTATCCGCCGCTGCTGCTGCGCTTAGCAGGCGGCGGTTGGCCGGAGGCCGAAGCACGTCACCTGGCGTGGCGCCTCGTCAGCCTGTTTTGTGCAGCACTTTTGCTTGACAGCGGCCTGCCGCCATTGGCCACTGCCTTTTGCCAGACGCGGCTGTCACCCAGGCGCGGCTCGGTGTTTGGCTCCTTTGAGGGGCCGATCGCAGCAAAAGAAATCATCGCTGCCAGCTGGCGCGAAAAGTGATGCCAGGCGCGTGGCTCAGGCGCAGCGCGCGCGTTGCGCTTTCGATCTGCTTTCTGATTTCGGGTGTGGCCCACTTCCTTGCGACAGCGGCGTTTGCCTCGATCGTGCCCGACTATCTTGTTGCACCCGATCTTCTTGTCTACGTCAGCGGCGCAGCCGAACTGGTTTTTGCGCTGCTGCTTTTTGTGCCGCGAACGCGTCGCCTTGCGGCTTTCGGCCTTGTGCTGCTGATCGTGGCGGTGTGGCCTGCCAACTGGAACATGGCCTTGCATGCCGAGCGTTATGCAAACATCGGCGCCACCTGGCTGTGGCTGCGCGTCGCGCTGCAGTTACCGCTTGTGCTCTGGGCTGCCTACGCCGGACCGATCTGGCCGTTTGCTAATCGCGCGAGGGCGCAATCAGAAATCCGGTGATGCCAGGCGTTGCGCGCAAGGTTTCGGCGAGCTGACGCGAATGTTTCTTGCCGCTTGCCCACATGTCGGCGGAGTAGCGGAACTCGTGATGCTTGAGGTTCATGTCGTAGGACAGTTCCTTGACCTTGAAGCGGTGCTGGCTGAAGATCGCACGCAGCGCGTCCTCGGACAGGGTATCGCCAATCGTGCAGCTGACCTGACAACGGATGTGATGCTGGGCCACCACCATGTCCTCGAGCTTGCGCATGAATGACAGGATGCAGATGGTGGTCACGGCGAAGATCACGCCGGGCATGAGATAGCCTGAGCCAATGACGATGCCAAGTGCAGCGGTCGCCCAGATCGATGCCGCAGACGTCAGGCCGCGTACCGAATAGCCATCGCGCACGATGACGCCTGCGCCAAGAAAGCCAATGCCGGTGAGAATGCCCTGGATGATGTGCGTCGGATCAAGCCCGGTCAGAGGGCGCGTGCCCGGCGCGACCCACTCCGCGGGCCAGCTCATCATGACCATCAGGAGCGCCGACGCGCTGCATACCAGCGCGTAGGTGCGCGCACCCGCAGCACGGCCGCGAAGCGTGCGCTCAAGGCCAATGCCGGTACCGGCAAGAAGCGCGATCAGAAGATCAAGGAGGGCGGTTGCGACCGACATGACGGTTTTGCCAGGAACGATCGTGAAGTGTACACGCGCAGCCTGATACGCGAACACCCGATGGCAGCGCCGCAATGCTGCCACAATGGCAGCGCGCCCTTTTTTTGCGGCTTGAATTTCAGACGAGAAGGAGTGATGCGAATGGGTGTCATCGAAGCAAAACTGGCAAGCCGCGGTCTGCTTTTGCCCGCGCCGATGCAACTGCCGCCTGGCGTCGTCCTGCCCTTTCCATGGGTGCGCGTGCATGGCAGGCGTGTGCTCCTCTCAGGCCATGGGCCGCAGTCGCCTGATGGCTCGATTCCGCCATTGCGCGGCAAACTCGGGCAGGACGTCTTGACAAGCGAAGGCTACATGCTGGCCAGGCTCGCCGGTCTTTCGATGCTTGCGAGCCTAAAGCGCACGCTTGGCGAGCTCGATCGCGTGACGACATGGCTGCGCGTCTTTGGCATGGTCAATAGCGCCCCCGCATTTGCCGAGCAGCCTGCCGTCATCAACGGCTTTACCGAGCTTATTGTCGATTTATGGGGCGAGGCCGCCGGCCAGCATTCGCGCTCGGCGGTCGGCATGGCCGCACTCCCCTTTGGCATTCCGGTCGAAATCGAAGCCGAAGTCGAAATCGACGGCGACGCGCGCTAGAGCACGCTGATGCGCGCGCGGCCGGCATGCATCGAGCCGATGGCGCAAGCGAAAGCGAAGCCGTGCGTACGAAACGCATCGAGCACGGCCGTGACGCTTTCGGCTCTACAGGTCACGAGCAGGCCGCCGCTGGTTTGCGGGTCGGTCAGGACCGAGCGCCAGATCTCGGGCGTGTCAGCTGCAAGCGTGACGTCCTCTCCATAGGCGGCCCAGTTGCGCGCCGAAGCACCGGTGATGGCGCCGTCTTTGGCCAGCGCCAGGGTATTTTCGAAAAGCGGAAGCGACTCGCGGGTGATGGTTGCCGCGAGCTGCGAGCCGCGACACACTTCAAGCAGGTGGCCCAAGAGGCCAAAGCCCGTGACGTCGGTCATGGCGTTGACACCTGCCAAGGCGGCAAGCGCAGGGCCCGGCGTATTGAGTTGCGTTGCACTTGCGACCATCTGCGCATAGCTCTTGGCATCGAGTGCCTGGTTTTTCAGTGCCGCGGAAAAAATGCCGATGCCAAGTCGCTTGCCGAGAATCACGACATCGCCGTCTTGCGCCGTGCAATTGCGTTTCAGGTTTTTCGGATCGACAAGGCCGATGGCAACCAGGCCATAGATTGGCTCGAGGGTGTCGATGCTGTGGCCGCCGGCAATCGGGATGGCAGCGGCGCGGCAGATCGATTCGCCGCCTTCGACAATGCGTCCGATCACCTCGCTAGGCAGCGACTTGATCGGCACGCCAAGCACGGCCAGCGCAAAGATCGGGTTTGCGCCCATCGCGTAGATATCGGAAATTGCATTGCACGCGGCAATCCGTCCGAAGTCGTACGGATCATCGACGATCGGCGTGAAGAAATCGGTGGTCGCCACCACCGCCTGGCTGTCGTTCAAGCGGTAGACGGCGGCGTCATCCGAGGTTTCGATGCCAACCAGGAGCGCGGGCGGCACGGCCGTGCCAAGGCCGCTTTTCGCAAGGATTTCGGCGAGCAGCCCTGGCGCAATCTTGCAGCCGCAGCCACCGCCGTGGGCAAGCAAGGTCAGCCGCGCTGGCGCATCGTCAGGATCTGTCACGGTGCAACAGATGAAGCCATCGCCGTCGGGGCAAGGCGCGATGTCACGATCGCGCTCGCCTTCGCGCTAGAGCAGCGGCACGAGAAGCAGTGCCACGATATTGATGATCTTGATGAGCGGATTGATCGCAGGGCCCGCAGTGTCCTTGTAGGGATCGCCCACCGTGTCACCGGTGACCGCAGCCTTGTGCGCCTCGGAGCCCTTGCCGCCGAAATTGCCTTCTTCAATGTACTTCTTGGCGTTATCCCAGGCGCCACCCCCGGTACACATCGAGATGGCAACGAAAAGGCCGGTGACGATGGTGCCCATCAACATGCCGCCAATCGCCATGCGTGCAGCCACAGGGCCCAGCAAGACGCGCATGACAAGGGCAAGCACGATGGGCGTTAGCACCGGCAAGAGCGAGGGAATCATCATCTCGCGAATGGCAGCGCGCGTGAGCATGTCGACGGCGACACCGTATTCGGGCTTGGCCGTGCCTGCCATGATCCCCGGGATGTCGCGGAACTGGCGTCGCACTTCGACGACCACGGCGCCGGCTGCGCGCCCGACCGCTTCCATCGCCATGGCGCCAAACAGAAACGGGATCAGGCCGCCGACGAATAGACCGATGATGACGGCGGGCTCGGACAGACTGAAGGCAACGCTCTTGCCGGCCTGATCGAGCGCGTGCGTGAAGTCGGCAAAAAGCACCAGCGCGGCAAGTCCTGCCGAGCCGATGGCGTAACCCTTGGTCACCGCCTTGGTGGTGTTGCCCACGGCGTCAAGCGGGTCGGTGATGTCGCGAATCGCAGCGGGCAGTTCGGCCATCTC
The DNA here is from genome assembly GCA_903970185.1 of Gammaproteobacteria bacterium. Lineage (GTDB taxonomy): Bacteria > Pseudomonadota > Gammaproteobacteria > Burkholderiales > Burkholderiaceae_D > CAJCIC01. The sequence continues at coordinate 33,948 of CAJCIC010000104.1, read as the reverse complement.
GGCGATGCCGCCGGCGTTGTCGGTGATCGGACCGTAGGCATCGAGGGCGACGATGATGCCGGCCATCGACAGCATCGAGGTGGCTGCAACGGCGATGCCGTACAAGCCCGAGAGGGCATAGGACGCGTAGATGGCGATGCACACGAAAAGAACCGGCCACGCGGTGGACTTCATGGCGACGGCAAGGCCGGCGATGATGTTCGTGCCATGGCCCGTCGTCGATGCCTGTGCGACGTAGCGCACGGGCTTGTATTCGGTGCCGGTGTAGTACTCGGTGATGACCACCAGGGCACCGGTCAGGCCAAGCCCGACGAGCGAGGCAAACCACAGGTCGAGGGTGGCGCCGTGGGTGGCGATATCGGTGCCGGCAAAGACGTACTGGGTGATGAAATAGAAGGCAATCGCCGAGAGCACGCCAGCGACGATCAGGCCGCGATAGAGCGCGTTCATGATCTTCGTGCCTTCCTTGTGCTTGACGAAGAAGCAGCCCGCAATCGAGGCCAGGATCGAAAAGCCGCCGAGCATCAGCGGATAGAGGACGGCCTGAGCCTGGCTTGCCGCATCGGCAAAGGTCAGAGCGCCAAGCAGCATCGTGGCAATCAGCGTGACCGCGTAGGTTTCAAACAGGTCGGCGGCCATGCCGGCGCAATCACCGACGTTATCGCCGACGTTGTCTGCAATCACCGCCGGATTGCGCGGGTCGTCTTCCGGAATTCCGGCTTCGACCTTGCCCACGAGGTCGGCGCCGACGTCTGCGCCCTTGGTGAAGATGCCACCGCCAAGCCGCGCAAAAATCGAAATCAGGGATGCGCCAAAGCCAAAACCGATCAAGGGCTGCACGACCGAATGCAAGGCTTCGCCGCTGCCGGCTGAGAGGGCAAGCAGCACCGCGTAGCAGCCGGCAACGCCAAGCAGGCCAAGGCCCACGACCAGCATGCCGGTGATGGCACCGCCGCGAAAGGCAACGTTTAACGCGGCGTTAAGGCCGTTTGAGGCGGCCTGCGCCGTGCGCACGTTGGCGCGCACCGAGACGTTCATGCCGATGAAGCCGCAAAGCGCCGAGAGCGCAGCGCCAATCACGAAGCCCACCGCCGGCAGCTTGCCAAGGCCTATGAATACCAGGACAAAAATGACCACGCCGACCAGCGCGATGGTGCGGTACTGGCGTTTCAGGTAGGCGTCGGCGCCTTGCTGGATGGCCGCCGCGATTTCCTGCATGCGCGCATTGCCGGCATCAAGCGAGAGGATCCACGATCGCGACACGACGCCATACATCACGGCGATCGCGCTGCAGATCAGCGCAAACCAGAGACCTGCAACCATCATTGCTCCTTCGAAGTTCGCCAAGCCAAATTCGTGATGAAGCCCGCCCTGGCCGGCGCGCAAGCCCTGTCGCTTGCCGGCACAAAGCGGCTATTTAAGCGCTGCAAAAATCTTGTCCCTGACGGCGCTGACTTCACCGACACCCTCGATGCGCCGGTATTTGGGTGCGCCCAGCGCGCCGCTTTTGGCCCAATCGCCGTAGTAGCGCAAGAGCATTTCGGTCTGGTCGTGGTACACCGAAAGCCGCATCTTCACGGTCTCCTCGCTGTCATCAGCGCGCTGCGTCAAGGGCTCGCCGGTGACATCGTCAATGCCTGCCACCTTGGGCGGATGAAAGCGTGCGTGATAGGTGCGTCCGCTTCCTGCATGCACCCAGCGGCCGCTGATGCGCTCGATGATCTCGGCATCGGGCACGGCGACCTCGACGACAAAATCGAGATCGACATGGGCATGTTTCATGGCGTCGGCCTGGGGAATGGTGCGCGGAAAGCCGTCAAACAGATAGCCGGCCTTGCAATCGTCAAGGGTCAAGCGCTCCTTGACGAGATTGATGATCAGATCGTCGGACACGAGCCCGCCCGCATCCATGATTTTTTTTGCGGCAACGCCAAGCGCAGTCCCCGCCTTGACTGCCGCGCGCAGCATATCGCCGGTTGAAATCTGTGGGATCGCAAAGCGTTCGCAGATGAATTTCGCCTGGGTACCCTTTCCCGCGCCAGGCGGTCCCAGTAAGATCAGGCGCATCGAGGAATCCCTAGAGTCGAATCGAGACGTTTCATGGTCGCGTGGGGGCGACCGGGCACGTGCGGTTTGTCACGCACTTGGCATCCGGCACCATACCCGACAACGCCAGTACGGTCAAACCGGCAAGACGAACGCGTGACCTTGAGCGAGCCGGGCGTGCCAAGTCTTCGTCGCCGGCCTCGTGTGCCTACGACTTGCCCTGGCGCGAGACCAGCACCTGCCTGACAAGCGCGAGATCGTCCTTGGTATCGACGCCTGGTGCCGGCATTTGCCGCGACTGCACGACGACGATGCGTGCGCCGTGCCAAAGCGCGCGCAACTGCTCGAGCATTTCGATGCTTTCAAGCGGTGCCCTGGCAAGGCCCGGGAAGCGCAGCAGGTAGTCAAGGCGATAGGCGTAGACGCCGACATGGCGCAAAGCGCCCTCGCAAGGCGCACTGTCATCGCTGCGATCGCGAGCAAACGGAATCGGTGCGCGCGAGAAGTAAAGCGCCCGGCCATCGGCATTGCAAACCACCTTGACGATGCTCGGATTGAACAGGTCAGCGGGGCGGGAAAGCGGGTGACAGGCGGTGGCCATGTCGCAATCGCCGGCCTTGGCCAATGCGCTTGCGACATCATCGATCAATGCCGGCGCAATCAGGGGCTCGTCGCCCTGGACGTTGACGACAAGCGTCGTGGGTGAAAGCTGCAGCCGGGCTGCGACTTCGGCGATGCGATCGGTACCGGAGGCATGGTCAGCGCGCGTCATCACCGCCTCGACGCCGTGCTCTTCGCAGACCGCCATGATGGTGGCGTCATCGGTTGCCACGAGCACGCGGGCCGCGCTGCTGGATTGCGCCTGGCGGGCACTTCTGACGACAAGCGGCAGCCCGAGAATGTCAATCAGCGGCTTGTCAGGCAAACGCGTCGAGGCGCGCCTTGCCGGGACGATGACGACGAATTCGACGGCTTCGCGAGTCAAACCGACCCGCGCGTCATGCGTCTTTTGCGCCCGGTGCCGGCGCGCCCGCCTTGGGGCCGTGCAGGTTGCGCGCTTCCGACTCGAGCATGACCGGAATGCCATCCCGGATCGGATAGGCAAGGCCTGCGCTCTTGGACACCAGCTCCTGGCGCTGACGGTCATACGTCAAGGCGCCCTTGGTGACCGGACACACCAGGATGTCTAGCAAACGCGGGTCGATTTCACCGGTACGCACGGATTTTCTCCAATAGCAGCGTCTCGAGTCCGGGATCGAACTCGGCCGTCACCGGCACGACCCAGATGCGCGGGTCGGCCATGTTGCTGCATTTTACGGCATCTTTCTCGGTGATCAGCAGCGTATCGGCTGACTCGCCCCTGAAAAAGTCCTCGTCAAAGACGAAGTGATCAGCGAGCGCCACGCGCTCGCATTCGATTCCGGCATCGGCCAGCGTCGCAAAAAAGCGCTCGGGATGGCCGATACCTGCAATTGCCGCAATCGTGCCCGAGCGAAACGTCTCGAGCGCGCGCGTTTGCGTGCGATCGATCAGGCGCCATGCCTTGCCTGGCACGAGCCGCATGTGAAACACCGCCCGCGCGCGCACGCCCTTTGGCAGCTCAGTCTCGCTGCCGTTGAGCACAACGGCGTTGGCGCGGCTCGCGCGCCTTGGAAATTCGCGCAGCGGCCCTGCCGGCAGCAGGCGGCCGTTGCCCAGTCCGCGCGAATCGATCACGACCACCTCGAAATCGCGGCGCAAGCCGTAATGCTGCAAGCCATCGTCGCACACGATGACATCGATCTCGGGGTGGGCCGCAAGCAGCTGCTCGCCGGCAACGTAGCGCTCGACACCGACGGCGCAGGGAACGCGAGTGCGCTGCCGGATCAGCACGGTTTCGTCGCCGAAGATCGATGCGTCGTCATACAGCACCTCGGTCCACGGCACGCCGCGCTTTGCATAGTCGCCGCCATAGCCACGGCTGATCACGCCCGGATGAAAGCCGGCGTCGATCAAGCGCAAGACGATGGCGATCACGAGCGGCGTCTTGCCGGTGCCGCCGACTGCGATGTTGCCAACCACGATGGTCGGCGCGCGCAGCGAGCGCGGCTGGGCAAGGCGCAGGCGGTAGGTCAGGCGTCTTGCCGCGGAGAGCGCGCCAAACAGAAGCGCAAGCGGCATGAGAAGGTCACTGCGCCACGTGCGTCGCGCCCACAGTCGCGCGGCGCGGGTGGCCTCCATGCTATTTGCTCGTCTGGGCGGAGAAGGTGATCTGCGCGAGGTGGGCGAGGCTTGCAGCTTCCATCACGGTGACGACCGACTGGTGCGTGCTTTGGGCATCGGCGACGATGACCACCATCGGGTCGGTCTTGCCGGCCTTGGCCTGGGTCAGCAGTTGCGCCAGATCCTCGGGGGCGTGTGCCGTGGTGGTCTTGCCATCGATGCTGTAGGTGCCGGTGGCGCTAACGCCAATGTCGATCTCCTGCGGACGCTGCTGCGCCTTGGTGGCATCGGCCGTGGGCAGGTTGATCTGCAGTTCGGTAAAGCGTGAATAGGTCGTGGTCACCATGAGGAAGATGATGATCACCAGAAACAGGTCGATGAGCGGGATCAGATTGATCTCGGGCTCTTCGCGCACCGCGCCTTGCCTGAAGTTCACGGCCGGTCCCCGTGCACGGTGTCGATGAAGTGCACGGCCTGCTGTTCCATCTCGACCACGAAACTTTCGACCCGGGCGCGAAAGTAGCGGTAAAAGATCAGGGACGGAATCGCGATGACGAGGCCGAAAGCGGTGTTATAGAGCGCAGTCGAAATGCCGTGGGCCAGCTGCTGTGGATTGGTCGAGCCCGAGGAGCTGGTCGAACCGAAGATTTCGATCATGCCAACCACCGTGCCGAAGAGCCCCATCAACGGTGCCGTCGAGGCGATGGTGCCAAGCGCACTGAGGAAGCGCTCGAGCTCATGGGCGACGCCGCGTCCGGCTTCCTGGATCGATTCCTTCATGACATCGCGCGATGCTCGCTCGTTGCGCAGTCCGGCGGCAAGCACGCGCCCCAGGGGTGAATTTTCTTCGAGCTTGCCAATCACCTTGGCGGTCACCTGGCGGGCGCGATACAGCTCGATGACTTCGCCCAACAGATTCGGTGGCAGGATCTTACTGCGACGCAACACGACAAGTCGCTCGAGGATCAGTGCAAGTGCAACGATCGATGCGATAAGCAGAATGTAAATCGGCCAGCCGGCCGCTTGGATGATGGAATACAACGAACTCTCCTGGTCCGACTAGAATAGCCAATCACGAGCGCGACAGCTTTTTGCGCCCGTGATACAGGCCGCAAATGTAGCTTTTCGGCATCCCCCCGGCAAGCGCAGCCGTGACGGTTTGCAATGATTGCTGCTTCAATTGTGAAAAATTGATTGCGAACAACGATTTACCCGCCTTTCCACATGTCCTGTGGATAACATTGTGCAAATCTCCTTGCCGCGGGCCTGAAAGCGAGCGGCAGAGCGGCATTTCTACACTTTGGTGAAATCTTCAGCAGTCATATTGTTCCGTGGTAACAAGCACTTGAGCCAGCGGTTTGCAAAAAGTTCAAAGCCTTGCGCGGGCCTACACGGTGAAAATTTAATGTGGACAGTTGTCAAGGCCCCGCTGCCCAATTCAAGGGTAAACCCTAGTGAGTAGTGTCTCTGCAGGCGCGCTTGCCGGCGTTGAGCCCCGCATCTGGACAGTTGCCGAGTTCAACCGCCATGTCGCGCGCTTGCTTGAGCAGCAGGTTCCGCTGGTGTGGATTACAGGCGAATTGTCCAACGTCACGCGCGCGGCCTCGGGGCACTGGTATTTTTCGCTGAAGGACCGTGATGCCCAGGTCCGATGCGTGATGTTTCGCAACGCCAATCGCCTCGTCGATTTTTCCCCGAAGGAAGGCGATGCCATCGAGGCGCGCGCACTTGCCGGCCTTTATGCGCCGCGCGGTGAATTTCAGCTGACGGTCGAGAGCATGCGGCGCGCAGGCGCCGGGGCGCTCTACGAAGCATTCCTTAGGATCAAAGGCAAGCTTGCCGGCGAAGGGCTTTTTGACGCGCAGCGCAAGTTGCCGCTGCCGGCCTTTCCGCGCGCGGTGGGCATTGTCACGTCGCTCAAGGCGGCGGCCTTGGGCGATGTCCTGACGACGCTTTCACGGCGCGCGCCGCACTTGCGCGTTGTCATCTATCCTTCTCTCGTGCAGGGTCGCGAGGCGCCAGCGCAGCTCGTCGCGGCGATTCAGCGGGCGCTCAAGCGCGCGCATGAACTGGGCGAGATCGACGTCCTGATGGTCGTGCGCGGCGGCGGCAGCATCGAGGATCTGTGGGCCTTCAATGACGAGGCGGTGGCGCGCGCCATCGCTGATGCGCGCATCCCGGTGGTCAGCGGCGTGGGCCACGAGACCGACGTGACCATCGCCGATTTCGTAGCCGATGTGCGTGGCGCGACGCCAACTGCAGCTGCCGAACTGGTCAGTCCCGATGCTTCGCGCCTGAAGGCCATGCTCAACCAGCACGCACTGCGCTTGAGCAAGGGTGCAAGGCGCGCAGTGGTGGATCTCGAGCAGCGCCTTGATGACGCCAGACGACGCCTGAAAAGCCCGCTTGAGCGCATGGCCATGAAAGAGCAGGGCTTGGTCCATCTCGTTCGCGCGCTGGCGCAGAACATGGCAGCGTCGCTGGCCCTTCACGAACACCGGCTGGAGCGCGCCCGAAGCGCCCTCTACCAGAAAAGGCCCGATGTCGAGAGGGCGCAGTCGCAGGCGGCCTATCTTGGCCACCGGCTGCGCGAGAGCGCCTACAAGGCGCTTGGCCAAGGCGAAGGACGACTTGCGCTTGCCGCCGCAAAATTGCGCCTGCTTGATCCCGATTTCGCGCTCGAGCGTGGCTACGCCATCGTTGCCGATGCCCTCGGGCATGTGGTGGCCACAAGCGACAGGCTTGCCGCCGGCGACGACATTTCGATCCGCTTCGCGCGCGGTGCGGCCAAGGCCAGCATCGTCTCGGTCGATGCGAAAGGCAACGCACCTGCCTGACGCGGCCCGATCCTTGCCATGCATTGCGAGAGGCCCCCGACTCGCCTAAAATCGATGGCCCGCCGCCTTCCACCGCAAAAAAAAGGTACACCATGGAACACAAGCTCCCCGAACTTCCCTATGCGCTTGACGCGCTCGCGCCGCACATCTCGCGCGAAACGCTGGAATATCACTATGGCAAGCATCACCAGACCTATGTGACCAACCTCAACAATCTGATCAAGGGCACCGAATTCGAAAATGCGTCGCTTGAGGATATCGTCAAGAAATCGTCTGGCGGCATGTTCAATAACGCAGCGCAGGTGTGGAATCACACGTTCTACTGGCACTGCCTGTCGCCACAGGGCGGCAAGGAAGCCGGCGGCGCGCTGGGGGCCGCGATCGCCAAGAAATGGGGCTCGTATGCGGCTTTCAAGGAAGCCTTCACCAAGGCGTCGGTCGGCACCTTCGGTTCGGGCTGGGGCTGGCTGGTACAAAAGGCCGATGGCAGCGTTGACATCGTCTCGACGAGTAACGCTGCCACGCCCTTGACGACGGCTGACAAGCCGCTCCTCACGTGCGACGTGTGGGAGCACGCCTACTACATCGATTACCGCAATGCCCGGCCGAAATACATGGACGCGTTCTGGGCGCTCGTGAACTGGGAGTTTGCCGAGAAGAACTTCGGCTAGACCCTGCGTCCGCGTGAAATCGAGGGGCGCCTGGGCGCCCTTTTTTAATGCGCCATGGCCCGCGCCAGCAAAGTCATTTGCATGTGGAGGTTCGATGACGGTCGATGTCGCAAGTCTTTGGGACTTCACTCAACCCGATCTGAGCGAGGAGAGGTTCAGGGCCGCACTTCACGGCGCGCAAAAGGACGATACCCTGATCCTCACCACGCAGATCGCGCGGACCTTTGGCTTGCGCCGCGATTTTGCGCGGGCACGGGAGATCCTTGCAGCCATCGAAGGCGACATCGCAGGTGCGAGTGCCGAGGCGCGCTCAAGATACTGGCTCGAATTGGGCCGCACCTACGCTTCTGCCGCGCATCCGCCTGCAGCCGCAGACGATGGCCGCGCCTTAGAAGCCGCGCGTGGCTACTACGCGCGCGCCCTTGCCTGCGCCAGGGAGGGCGGCGAGGACGGCCTTGCGATCGACGCCATCCACATGCTGGCCTTTGTCGATACTGCGCCTGCCGACCAGCTGCAATGGGGCCAGAGGGCGCTCGCCGTGTGTCTTGCCTCAAGCCAGCCTGCTGCAATGCGCTGGCAGGCCTCGATCCGCAACAACGTCGGCTATGCCTTGCACCTGCTTGGCCGTTATCAGGAAGCGCTCGACGAATTCATGGTCGCGCGCGAACTGCGCGTGCAAAAGGGCGATCCTGAATTGATCGGCGTCGCCGACTGGATGATTGCCTGGACGCTTAGGGCCATGGCAAGGATTGATGAAGCGCTCGAGATCCAGCTGCGCCTTGAGCGTGAGTATCAAGCCCGTGGCGAGCCGAGTCGCTACGTCTTCGAAGAACTCGAACTGCTTTATCGCGAGCTGGGTCAGGAAGACCTGGCACGCGACTATCGCAACAAGCGCGATGCGCTCGCTGGGCAATCCTAGCGCACGGGTATCATGGCGTGGTCAGCTTGAACGCGGATCCCTTGAAAGGCATGCAATGATCGATCTGTCACGGCGACGCATGTTCAAACTCGCAGGCACGTTGGCCGTATCGGCGCTCGCGGGCGCGCGCGCACAGGCGCCAGCGCCATCGAGCCGGATGCGCCTGATCCTGCTTGGCACGGGCGGCGGCCCGACACCCAAGAAGCTGCGCTCGGCTCCGGCGCAGGCGATCGTGATTGGCGATGCGACCTATATCGTCGATTGCGGCAACGGCGTTGCGCGCCAAATGGCCATGGCCGGGCTGCCCTTCAAGTCGATCCAGGACATCTTCATTACGCACCAGCATTCCGATCACAACGCCGACTACGGCAATCTGCTCTTGCTCGCCTGGGCTACCGATCTTGCCCACCCGGTCAACACCTATGGCCCGCCGCCCCTCGTGAACATGACCAGGCTGTTCCTGGAGCTCAACGACTATGACATCCAGACGCGCATCGTCGACGAGGGCCGCGTGCCACTTGCGCCGCTGATCATGGCGCATGAGTTCACAACGCCAGGCCTTGTCATGCAAGACGAACGTGTCAAGGTGAGCTCGGCGCTTGTCAACCACCCGCCGGTGGTCCCGGCCTTTGCCTACCGCTTTGACAGCGCGGACCGCTCGATCGTGATTTCAGGGGACACGACGCCATCGGACAACCTGATTCGCCTTGCCAGTGGCGCTGACGTTCTGGTGCACGAGGTCATGCACCTGCCCTCGATCGACAAGCTGATTGCAGCGGAACCCAATGCCGTCCGCCTGCACGAACACCTGCTGGCCGCGCACACCACCTGCGAGCAACTCGGCGTGGTCGCGCAAAAAGCGGGCGTGAAGACGCTGGTGCTGTCGCATTTTGTGCCAGGCGGCATCGTCCTTGACGATGCGACCTGGACCGATCCGGTGCGCGCCAACTTCACGGGCCAGATCATCGTCGGTCGCGACCTCCTGGAAATCTAGCGAAACTGCGCCCGGCGCGATAAGGCCCCTCGCGCTTAGCGGCCGGTATCCGGCGCCACGGGACTTGCGTTGCACCGGCGGCGTCGCGCCTATAATTGGCGAGGCTGTGCCCGGCACAGCAACCCGCTGCCCGCGTTTTTCGGCACGGCACAAAAATACGGAGGGGACGCGATGGGTTCGGTAATGCAGCTCGTGCTGCTCTTGATCGTGATGGCCGGATTTGGCCTGCTCGAGGCGACTTCCAAGCGCGCCTTGCGCTATCAGGTGACGCCTGACGATACCAAGCTCGAGCTCGCCATGTTCGTCTCGCTCATCGCCATCACGCAGCCGCTCATCATCCTCGTCACCAACGCCCTCTGCCAGGCATTCATGCCGGCTTCGCACGATGCACTTTTGCACCTGCCGCTATTGGCGATGGTGGCGCTCCTGCTCATCGGCGATGACCTCACCCAGTACCTCTGGCACCGTGCATCGCATACGCCCTTGCTTTGGCCCTTGCATCGTGCCCATCACACCGCGCACTACATGAGCCTGCGCGTGACTTATCGCAACAATTTTTTCTACTACGCGATGATGCCAGGCATCTGGATCGCGGCGCTTCTCGTCTACTTAGGCCTTGGCAAGGTCTACGCCGTCTACGTTCTGGTCAAGCTTGCCGTCATCGTTGGCGCGCATAGTGCGTGGCGCTGGGACGAGCCGCTATACCGCGTGCGCGCGCTCTCGCCTGTCATGTGGATTGTCGAGCGCACCATCTCGACGCCAGCCACGCACTGGGCGCATCACGCCCTGACCAATGCCGATGGCGTGGGTCACTACAAGGGCAATTTCGGCAACCTGCTGTTTTTCTGGGACGTGCTGTTTGGCACGGCCAAGATCACGCGCCAGTATCCGCCGGCTGTCGGCCTGCAAGACGACAACCTGTATGGAAAGGAACGCTGGTTCACCGAGATGTTCTATCCGCTCGTGCAGTCGCGTCGCGAACATTCGGCGTTGCGCTTTGGCGCTCGCGCCTACGCCGAGTCGGAAACGGCGAGCGATGCCAAAGGCGCTGCGCCCGCATTGGCCGAGTAGCCGCGAGCCGGCCGAGGGTGGCTGCGCCTAGAGCAGCTCCTCGGGGGCAAGCGGCGAGAGCAGGTTGAGCTCGAAGCGTTTCCAAAAGCTCGTATCCGGCTCTTCGGTGAGCACTTCTGCGTCAGTGTCCCCTGGCGTGACCCATTGCAAGTGCCCGTTCTTGTCGAGCTGGACCTTGTAGCAGCTTTGAAACTGGGCGATGTCAAGCACGCGCACGACCTCGCGCGCGAGCTGCCCGTTCTCGGCAATGATGGCAAGCTCGGTGTTCTCGTGGGCCGAGCGCGGATCGAAGTTCATCGAGCCGAGAAACACGGTCTGGCGATCGATCACCGCGATCTTCGCGTGCAGGCGGCCAATCGACGTGCCAAAAACGCCAAGGCGCGTGGCGCGCTTGATGCGCCCGGTGCTCAGTTCATACAGCTCGACACCGTTTTCGAGCATCGGAATGCGATAGTGGTCGTAGCCGATGTGCACCACCGGCTCGTCGGTCGAGGCCAGCGAGTTGGTCATGATGCGAACCCTCACGCCGTTCTTGCGGTCGTGGATCATCATGTTCATGCCGGTCTTGCCCGGAATCAGATAGGGCGAGGAAATCAGTACTTCCGTCTTGGCCGCTTCCATCAGCTCGATCAGGTTGTACTGGACGGTTTCCTCGTCAGAGGCCTCAGGCGAGATTTTCGATGGCGGATCGGCATAGGCAAAGGCGATGCCCCAGATCAGTCCGAGCCGGCCGCCGTCGAGGTCGTCGCGCAGCGGGCCGTAGCCGAGCTGGTCGTTGGCCGGCAAGGCCTGCGGCACGGGCGCATTCTCCGGACTCATGGCGGTCTTGAAGTCGGCGACCAGCTGGTTGTGCGGCTTGCTTGCATGGGCGACATCTTCGAGCGGTCGCACGAACTTGCTGTTCCAGTAGGTATCGAAGATATCGGACAGTTCGGTCACGACCGAGCCGCACACGAAAACGTCGAGGTCGACGAAATTCTCCGATTCGCTGCGCATGAAGTATTCGTCGGCGATGTTGCGCCCGCCCGCGACCGCCATGGCATTGTCGGCAATGAACAGTTTGTTGTGCATGCGATGCTGCAAATGCTCGAACTCGAACGGTCCGGCGGCAACGAAGCGCGATGCGAACCCGGCCCGCCCGCCCGGGAAGGGATTGAAGAGCCGGATCTCGACGTTGGGTGTCGCTGCAAGGCCGAGCAGCAGGTCGTCTTCGCCGCCTTCGTAGAGGTCATCCATCAGGATGCGCACGCGCACGCCGCGCAGTGCTGCGTCGCGCAATGCGCGCATCAGGTAGCGGCCGGTGCGATCGTCGGCGAGCACGTAATACTGCACGTCAAGGGTCTTCTCTGCGCGCTGCGCAAGCTGCACGCGCGTATCGAGCGCGAAAGCGCCAATCGGCATGAGGCGAAAGCCGGTCAATTCGTCGCCAGGCGACGACAGCGCTGCGATCTTGCCAAGCGTCGTAGCCGTCGCCGATGGCGGGATCGCGACTTCCTTTGGCTGCGGCCGATAGGGCGGCAGGGTCGCACACCCGGACGTGATTGCAATTATCGACAATAATGCAAAATAGCGGGCAAATCGGATCATGGCGTTCGGCAAGACTTTCGTTTGCGGACTATGATTGAGCAATTCGCGACCTCTCGGGGCTTTTTTTTGGGCCGTCCGGACGGGCTCTCAAGCACGCGTTCGGCCTTCACTATCAAAGGATATTCCAATGACGCTTCGAAAACGCCTTTCCCTGGGGCTTGGTGCCGCAACTGTTGCTCTGATGTCGCAGTCGGCCCTGGCCGCACTTGACGTCGGCGCCCCCGCCCCGAACTTTACAACCAAAGCATCGCTTGGCGGACAGGTGTTTACGTTTTCGCTGGCCGATGCCCTGAAAAAGGGCCCGGTCGTGCTGTATTTCTATCCGGCCGCGTTCTCGTATGGCTGCACCATCGAGGCCCACGACTTTGCCGAAGCGGTCGATCAGTACAAGGCGCTGGGTGCGACCGTGATTGGCGTGTCTCACGACGATATCGACACCCTGAACAAGTTCTCGGTGAGCGAATGCCGCAGCAAATTTGCCGTCGCCGCCGACGAGGACCAGAGCATCATGAAGGCCTATGATGCGACGCTCTGGCTCAAGCCCGACTACGCCAACCGTGTGTCCTACGTGATCGGTACCGACGGCAAGGTGATCTATCAGTACACCAGCCTGAATCCGGACAAGCACGTCGCCAATACGCTTGACGCACTGAAGAAAATGCAGCCGGCACCGGCGGCGGGCAGCGCGCCTGCGCAAACCACCGGCGGCTAGGCGGGCCACGCGTCACACCGTGACAGCCTCGGAGAGAAGTTTCAGCAGCTCCTCGAAGGGGACCGGCTGGCTGTAGATGAATCCCTGATATTCGTCGCAGCCCAGGCGTCGCAAGGCCGCGACCTGAGCCTTGGTCTCCACGCCTTCGGCGACCACCTTCAAATCCAGCGCATGCGCCATTGCGATGATCGCCTCGGCAATGGCCAGATCGTTCAGGTCCGAGGGCAGGTCCTTGATGAACGAGCGGTCGATCTTGACGGCCGCGAGCGGGAAGCGTTTCAGGTATGTGAGCGAAGAGTATCCCGTGCCGAAGTCGTCAAGCGAGACGCCAAGCCCGAGCTGGTGCAGGTCATTGATGACGATTTCAGCATGATCCGGGTTGTGGATCAGCATGGTCTCGGTGATCTCGAGTTCGATGCGGCTGGCTTCAAGGTTGTTTTGCGCGAGCAACTCTCTGATGTCGCGGACCAGGTTGACATCGTCGAGCTGGCGCGTGGAAAGATTCACTGCCACCCGAATGGGTGCCGAATTGATCAGCGGCAGGCGCTTGGCATCGCTAAGCGCCATGGACAGGACCTGGTGCCCAAGCGCGACGATCAGGCCGGTTTCTTCGGCGATCGGGATGAATTCGAGGGGTGAGACCATGCCGCGTTCGGGATGGCGCCAGCGCAAGAGCGCCTCAACCCCCGTGACGCAACCCTCGTCAAGATGCACGCGTGGCTGGTAGTGCAAGACGAACTCATGGTTGTCGATGGCGCGCCGCAGCCGTCCCTCGAGCGCGAGCCGCTCGACGGTGTGGATATTCTTGGTCGCCGAGTAGAACTGGAAGTTGTTCTTGCCAAGGCTCTTGGCGCGGTACATGGCGATATCCGAATTTTTCAGCAGTGTCTCGGCATCGCGGCCGTCCTCGGGATAAAGCGAGATGCCGATGCTCGCCGAAAGCTGGCACTCCTCGGCTCCGGCAAAAAACGGTCGCGACGCCTCGGCAAGGACGCGCCGTGCCACGTCGATGACGATCGAGACGTCGTCAATGTCATCGATCAGGAGGAAAAATTCGTCACCCCCCATGCGCGCGAGCTGGTCGGTGGTGCGCACCGCTGCGCGAAAGCGCCCGGAGATTTCGCGCAGGACCTGGTCGCCCACGGCGTGGCCAAGCGTATCGTTGATATTCTTGAAGCGGTCAAGATCGAGAAACAGCGCGGCGATCTTGTGGCCGCGGCGCTCCGCCCTCGCCAGGGCGGTCTCAAGCAGCTGATTGAAAAGAAAGCGATTGGGCAGCGACGTCAACTCGTCGTAGTGGGCAAGAAAACGGATGCGTTCCTCGGCGACGCGACTCTCGATGGCGATGCCGGCGAGATCGGTGCAGATGGCAACCAGCGACAGCTCGGTCGGATTGGGTGCAGCAGGCGTGCGAAAATAAAGCGCGATGGTGCCAAGCAGCTGGCCTTGCCGGCCCATCACGGGCCAGGACGAACACGCGGCGATGTGTTCATCATGGGCAAGGCCGATCCAGTGACGCGTCAGGGGATCATGCTCGACATCGGCTACGATCACCGGTTCGCAGCGAAAGGCAGCGACGCCACAGATACCGTCGCTATCGGACAGCGGCGTGCCTTCGACCGCATCGCAAAAGGCGCGCGAGAAACTCGGTGCGGTCAGCTGCGTGAGCATGGTTCCGGTCGGGTCAAGCACCATCACGCTGCAGCGCGCGCGCGGCGCATGCGCCTCGATGTGGTCCACCAGCGTGCGCATGATCAAGGACAGGTCGGCGCCTTGCGCGATCAGGCCCAGCACGTGGTTTTGCGCGGCCTGCAGCGATTCGCTGTGCTTGCGCTGCGTCACGTCGCGCAGCACCACCTGGATTGCGGGGCTGCCGGCATAGTCGAGCTGGCTGCCTGCGACCTCGACAATGCGTTCGCTGCCGTCAAGCGCATACCAGGTCTGCTCGAGAAAATCCCCGGACCTGGTTGCGACCGAATCGGCGCTTTCTGCCAGTGCATTGAAAGCCGCCAGGTCTTCGTGCTTGATCAGCTCGGCGACGTTGCGGCTTAGCAATTCTTCTTCCTGGGTCGCGCCGAAAAGGCGCATGCAGGCGACGTTGACGAGCAGCATGACACCGGCCCGGTGCACCAGCACCGGCTCGGGTGAACGCTCCACCAGCTGGCGGTAGCGCAGGGCGTGCTCCTGCAGCAAGGCTTCGCTGCGCTCGATCTCGGAGATGTCGCGCAGATGCAAGGTCACGAGCGTGCTTTGCTGGACTTCGATTGACGTCATGGCAATCTCGACCGGCAGTTCCTTGCCATCGTGGCGACGCGCCACGGCCTTGGTGCGGTGACTGGCAAGCCCGGGCGTTTGCGCAACGCTCGTGATCTTGGCGCTGAGGTCGTGGCGCAGGCGTTCCGGAATCAGCAGGTCGACAAAATCTCTGCCAATGGCCATCGCGGCTGCGACACCAAACGTCCTCTCGGCGGCGGGATTGAAATGCACGATGCGGCCGTGCGCATCGAGCGCAATGATGCAGTCAAGCGCCGCGTGCATCACGGCGCGCTGCTGCGCCTCGCTTTCACTTAGGGCGCGCTGCATTTCCAGCCGCTCGTGTTCGCGGTCGAAATTGTCGATGGCAAAGGAGATGTCATCGGCCATCTCCTGCAACAGCTGCACGTAGGCGTCATCGAAATGGTCGAGCTGGAACGAATACAGCGTGAGCGCGCCGCAGGGCACCTGCGCGCGGCGGATCGGAAAGCCTGCGACCGCCTGGAACGCCGCTTGGCGCGCGGCGTCGGCCCAGGGCGCAGATCCGCTCTCCTCGAGGAAGCGATTCCAGATGCTTGGCGCGTCCGAGGTGATCGCGCGGCCAGCCGGTCCGCGGCCAAGCGCCATGGTCGGATCGGCGTAGACCTTCAGGTTGTCGAGGTACTCGAGCGGCCCGCCGTAGGACGCGACCGGGACGATGCGCCGCTCATCTCCGATCATGCCAATCCAGGCCAGGCCGAAACCCCCGGCGTCGACCGCGATGCGGCAGATTTCGGTGAACAGCTGCTCCTTGGATTCGCTGCGCACGATGGCCTGGCCGGTTGCGATCAACGCGCTGTAGAGTTTCTTCAGCCGCTCGATTTGCTGGTCTGCATGCTTTCGTTGCGAGGTATCGCGAAGCGTGCCGATAATGCGCAACGCACGACCGTCGCTGTCGCGCTCGACGACGCGTCCGACCATCTCGACCCAGAGCCAGCCCTGGTCGGGTGTGGCGATGCGGCATTCGAACTGGTAAAGCTCAGAGGGCTTGTCGCTGCCCTTGAGCGCCTCGACGGTGCGGCGCTGCGAGAGGGCCAGGTCGTCGGGATGAATCAGGCGACTGAGCTCAGCGCTCGAGCCGATTTTCTCGAATTCCGGATCGCTAGGCAAAACGAGGCCGTGGCCATCCATCCGGAACTGATCATCGGGGATCGACCATTCGAAGACGACCATTCGCGTCGATTCGAGCGCGATGCGAAAACGCTCGTTGACCGCGCGGGTGCTCGGCGTAGTCACCGGCTTGCGGGCCGCCCCCGGCACAGGGAAAATGCGCGTGCCGATGCAGCACGCGTGAGCGCGTCTGGACCAACCGGGCGCAGGTCAGGTCTTGTAGGAAGGATCGGCACGGTCAAGTCGACGCAACAAGCCGGGCCAGACGAGATTTGCGCCCTGGCCCTTGGTGGCCACGCGCGACTGTTCCTGCGCGGTATCGATGATGCCCTGCGCGATCGGGATCAATTCGCCGCCGGCCTGGGCACGCAGCTGAATCGCGCAGCTGGTTTCGAACAGGTACATCCGCTGGAAGGCTTCGGCGGTGGTGCGGCCGACCGTGAGAAGGCCATGGTTACGCAGCATCAGGTACGAGGCATGGCCAAGATCGTGGACCAGGCGTGGCTTTTCATCGTCCCTTAGCGCCACACCTTCATAGTCGTGATAGCCAAGGTCCCCAAGCACGAAGATCGACTGCTGCGAGATCGGCAGCAGGCCGCCTTTTTGGGCGGAGACGGCAATGCCGTTCAAGGTATGCGTGTGCATCACGCACTGGATGTCGTGGCGCGCTGCGTGAACCGCCGAATGGATGGTGAAGCCGGCCGGATTGACAGGCCAGGGCGAATCCTCGACCTTGTTGCCGGCCATGTCGATCTTGACGAGGCTGGACGCGGTGATTTCCTCGAACATCATGCCGTAGGGGTTGATGAGGAAATGCTCGTGGCTGCCGGGTACGCGTGCGGTGATGTGCGTGAACACCAGGTCGTCCCACTTGAACAGGGCGACCAGACGGTAGGCGGCCGCCAGATCGACACGGGTCTGCCATTCCTCTTCTGAGTAGCGGGCGGCGCTATCGCCCGCGGATACGGTTTTCAGCATGTTTGTCTCCAGTCGGCGGACATTCGCCCCGAAGGGACGATTATCGCGCGTTCGGGGTTCGCCTTCAACGAATCCGGCATGCAACTGCCATCGCGCACGCGAAAGTCGCGTTGGACCCGGTTTGGCAAAACGCCCTGCAGGACGCGACTCAGCCTGCGAGCAAGCCCAAGCAGAGTCGATCCGGCGTTCATTGATATTGATCCAACTTGCTCCGACGGCCTGGCGTGGCGCCGGCCGCGGACAACGACGAAGTTCCTAAATGGCGCTCAATAAAAGGCCGTCTGGATCGAGGCCAGGAAGAGGCGAACGTAATTCCCTCCGAGAATCTTGCCGACTTCCTGGGCGTTAAAGCCGGTGGCAAGCAAGGCATCGGCAAGGCGCGGCAGGTCGGCATAGGAGGCCAGTGCCGATGTGGTGGTGAGGCCTAGCATGTCCGAGCCGAGCCCGACGTGGTCAACGCCTACGACTTCGACCATTCTCGCCATGCCTTCGGCGAGAGCGCGCAGGTCCGGGAAGGTTGATGTCGGCGGCCAGATGCCGATCACGCCACCGGTCTTGGCAATCACCCGGGCGTGATCCGGCGAAATTTTCCGGCTCAAGGGTGGCGGATTGGCCAAGAGGGATGTATGCGAGAGTAACAGCGGGCTCGAGCAGACTTCGGCTGCCTGCTTGACAAGGTCGAACGTGCCGTGGGCGACGTCGATGACAAGTCCAAGGTAATTGCAGCGCTTGATGACGTCGGCGCCGAAGGGCGTCAAGCCGCCGTGCCTAGGCGCCGCTGTCTGGATATCGCCAAGCTCATTGACGCGGTAATGCACCAATTGAAGCTGACGCAGGCCTTCGCGCCGAAAGAACTCGTCGAGACGGTCGATCTGCCCCTCCAGAAAATCCGCACCCTCGGATGCGAGGATCGCGCCTGGCGTCTGATAGCTGGCGTCGGCAAGCGAGGCCGGATCTGTGATGTTCAGGAGTCCCTGGCTATCGATCAGGCGGTGTGCGCGTGAATACGCCATCTGTGCCCAGCGATAGAGTTCGCCCGGTTGCGGCTCGCGCATGGCCTCGATGCGATGATCGACTTCGCGTGTCACCGGCGTGTCGGAGGGAACGGCAAGACAGACGATGGCAAGGCCGCCGGCTTTCATCGGCCCTGCGAGGTCGACGAACGGTCGCTGATCAGCGATTTGTGGATCGATGGCGGTGCGCGTGCCAATCACGCGCCCAGCGTGGCTGTGCATGTCCACGGCGGGCTGGGCCATCAGGATTTGCACGCTGGTCAACTTCGCGTCGGCGGCAATCAAAGGCGGCGGCGGCTCGCTGGCGCAGGCAGAAAGGCCAGCGGCGACGCTCGCCAGCATGAAGTTGCGCCTGCCGATGCGAAGCGGACCGCGCTCGGCCTCTTCGATCTCGACCTCGGGCTGAAGCAGCGCAAGCGTCGCGTCTTGCAACTGGTAGCGCCAGCCGCAAGGATCATGGGTGAGATAGACAAGCCGGCCCTGAAGCCGCACCCGGTCACGGCCAAGCGCGATCGGCGCGCGCATGAAAACTTCGATGCAGGCTTCATCCGCGCGCGGGATGCAGCCGATGCAGCAGCTGGCGTTGGGTGTTAGCAGGAAATAGCGCTGTCTTGCTTCGAGATCGACAACGGTGATGAAGCCCTCGATCTCGATGGTCTCGCCCTCATCAAAGCGCCGAGCATCGAGGTGCTGCCATGCAAAGTGGTCCATGCGCATCCTCTTCAGACCCGCAAGGGTAGCTGCCGCAGGTGCAATTCGCAAATCGCTCTCGCGTCGATGCCCTGGGCGGGGATCGACGCGAAGCGATTCGGAAAGGACGTTAGAGGCGCGACGTCCTTCGGAGCCTACTCGTCGTGTACGGCGCGGCGAACCGAGTGGATCGCACCGTCGATATGACCGATCGAGCGCGCGCGCAGGCCATTGGCGTAACCGTTGTCTTCTTCGCCTGAGACATCGGCGCGGGCCTTGTGCAGATACTCGAGGGCTTCGTGCAGGCGACCCGGTTGATCCGGACGCTCATCGACGGGGGGATGGTCGTTGACGTTCTTGCCATCGTCAAACGATGCAATCTTCATGTCGTGAATGGCCTCGTCAATCTGCCTGACCGCAGCCGCTTCGTCTTCGCCTGCCTTCCAGTTGCCTGGCCGATGTTCGATCAGCCAGCGCGCCGCACGCAGGTCAGAAATGGCGTGAAGGTAAGCCGGATGCGCGCCTGGCGTGTCGGCGTGCGAGGCGAGCGGGGCAAGCGCCACGATCAGGCTGATCGCGCCAATGTGCAGAATTCGTTTCATGTAGGTTCTCCTGTTATTGATGAAAATCCCCGATCCCGAACCGGATGGGTCTTTCGTCTTAAACGCGGCTTGCGTTGTCCTGGTGCACGACGAGGCGTCTTAAAACCTCTCCATTTGTTACCGTAATGGTTAACCGCGGGCAGCAACTGCTCTGAGCGTCGGTGGTGTCTGCCAAGGCACGGTTACAACCTCGCTTCAGCTGGCGCGGCCAGATCACGTCGACGCGCCAAGCGAGCGCAAATATAGCGCAATTGAAGCGTTGCAGGCAGCGACCTAGTGCATGCCAAGAAAATCACGTTTGCCGATCTCAACACCGTTGTGTCTTAAGATGGCGTAGGCGGTCGTGACGTGGAAAAAGAATTGCGGCAGACCGTAGGAGGTCAGGTAGTCCTGGGCCGACATGCGTCGCTCCTTGGGCGTGCCCGCTCGCAAGACGATCTCGCTTTCTTCCTTGCCGTTGATCTGGCTCGCATCAATCGATGCGATGAATGCAAGTGACGTATCGATGAGTTTTGTGAGCTCTTCAAAACTCGCCGCTTCATCGTCCACTTGCGGCACCTCGATGCCGGCAAGACGTGCCGAGATGCCGCGCGCAAAGTCGCAGGCAACCCGGACTTGCAAGACGAAGGGAAACATGTCGGGGAAGAGTCGCGCCTGCAACAGCGCCTCGGGATCTATTTTCTTCTGGGCGATATGCAGCACGGACTTCTCGAGGATGTCCTTCTGGGCACCGAGCATTTGCTGGAAGACGGGAACCGATGCGGCAAATAGGCTGATCACAATTTTTTCCAAAGGTTTTCAAGGTTGGGAGCGGCGATGTGTCGACGCTATCTGAGGAGCAGTTCGCAAAGCGTAAAGCCTGCCGCCATCAGCACCGGGGCAGTAACCCGGTACCAGGCATGGTTGCCAAATCCGGACAGCTTCAGCTTCTTGCTCACGAAGGTTGCCTTCCATTTCGGGCAGCGCACGTTAAAGACACGGCGGCCGCGTTCAAGGTGAAAACGAAAGGGATACAGTGTCGAAGGCAGGGGACCTTGAAAGCGGCGCTGAGCGGGTGCAAACGCATGACCGAGGTGGCATACGTGTCGAGCTCGGCGCGTACAACGGAGGCTCACCTGAACGGCGGCATCGGGGCCAATCCCGGCTCGGGGGCGCGCATGGCAAGGCGAGCCTGGCACGACTCGCCGCTGCCGTGCCATCAATGCTGGACGGATTCGCCCGAGACCGCAATCCATTTGCCATCCAGGTGTCTGAGGATAAAGGATTCGGTCGACGCGATGTGGTAGTTCTTGGTTTGCATGACGCCGCTCTCGTCCACTGACGATTCGACCTTGACGCTCTCGCAGGCATGTCCGAGATCGTCATCGGTCGGCGTACCCACCAGGGTCAGGCGTCGTTGCCGGTAGTTCTTCAATTCCTTCATGCTCGAGACCGTGCTCTCGACGAACTGGCTGCGATCGATGTCAAGCGTGGTGGGCGTGCCATCGGCGTCGTGCACCGTCGCCTTAATCGTGACGTCATCGGAAAAGAGCGCAAGCAGCGCTTTTGAATCCCGGCGTCTTAGCGCCAGGTCAAACGCGCGTGTCCAGTCTTTCGCAATCTTCTGCGCATCGCATGTGAGAGGCTCAGCCGCCGGGGTACCTGCCATCAATTGCTGCAGCATGGCGTCACTGGTCTTCTCCGCGGTTTGCGAGTACTGATCGACTTCGGCATCAAATTGGCCGCCGACGTAAAACGACGGCACGCTGTCGAGCAGCACCGGCAAGAGCAGCGTCATCAGCCCGCGCGTCGTCGCCCGTTTGGCGGGAACGAATCCGACCTGGCCGGCGGTCAGCGCCAGCTCCTTGTCGCCCGCACTAAGAACGGTTTCGCCACGATTGACCTTGTCATACGAACCCTGGCGGGCATTGTTGGCGCTTGCAAGCTCCGGGCTTAGGACGTAGGCGTCATGGTCGGTACCGCGAATGCCAATCGTCGCAGTCGGCGTGGTGATGCGGTCGGCTGGCCGATTGATGCGACCGATAAAGCCTGTGATGGCACGCAGCGAGCCAACAAAAAGATGCAGGCTGACGTGATCGGTTTTCTTGCCTTCTGCTGCGAACGCCTCGATACGAAAGTCCGAACTGGGCCGAACAGCAAGAAGGCCGCCATCGTTTTCCTTGAAGACGACTTCGCCGCCAATCGACGTCTGCACGCGTTCGTCGACAAAGACCTGATCGCCTGGCTGCAGGTGGCGCGGCTCGGCGCCGCCGCTTCGTGGCGCGGCGGTGACGTCGCCTGCGATGCGCCAGACGCGCCCAAAGGGCCGTCCGGCTTCAGGGTTGGGCATTTCCGGCTTCTCGTTGGCAGGACCCGCGACAACCGGTATCCCGGACGCGCCGGATGCCCCTGTCGCTGACGACGCGCCCGATGAGTCCTGTCCCGGGGCTGCGAGGCTGCTCGATGCCAAAAAGAGCGCCAAGGCAAGCGCTGGCAGCCTCAGATTGTGCAGGGCATTGCTACAGGAAGTCGCGGGCATAAACGTCGTCTCGGTCCGATGGCGGTGTGCAAGTTTAGTGGGTTTTGGGCAAATGGGGAGTCGGTAGCGGTTCGCACGATTTTCGGCCTGCAAAAAAAACAGGCGGCCGAAGGCCGCCCGTTGCCCGCACCGGGTCGCCTAGCGCGAGAACAGCGCGATCAGGATGATGATCGGAAGGGGTACACCAAGAAATAACAGCAGCAGAGAGCGCATGGTCTTCTTTCCTGAGGATAGGTAAGGTTTGGCGGCAGGCTAGCCTTTGAACACAAACATGTGATCACGGTGTCGTCCGCCGGCGGTTGCAAAGAGGCTGGCCGAGAATGCGCCACCCAGGAGCGCGACGAAAAGCCACAGCGCGCCATACGCTGCCGCCTTGCGATTGGCCTCGATCGTTGCGGCATCGTTTGCCGTGAGCGCATCCTCGCCCGGTGCAACCAAGCCATTCGCAGCTGCGGCAGGCGCGGTCAGGGGCGCGGCAGAGCGCACGTGCGTGCGATAGCCATCGTTCGAGGGCCCGGCGCCCATCATCGTAGTGCCCGCAGAGGCAAGAAATCCTGCCGTGACAACGATCGCCACGCACCATGCAAGAAAGCCCTGTGCGGTGTCGCGAAAATGCACTTCGTCGACGTGGACCCGGTTCCAGCGGTGACGCAGTCGGCCGGCGAGATAGCCGCCAAGACCCGACGCGATGATCTGCGAGAGCACGAGCCAGGCGATGGCGCCTTCGGCAAGGGTCTTGCCTGACACGCCTCTATAGCTCCAGGGCGATACCGAAGAAAGGCCAAGGCCGAACCCCAGCGTGAGCAAAATCAGGCCCAGTGCGGCGATGACGAACGCGCCGGCAATGATCGCCGGCCAGCTCAGGCCATGATCGAAGCTCTGGTCTCGTATCAGTGCCTCGCTTGATGCAGCAGTTAGCGGATCAGACGGAATCATTTTTCCCCCATGGTTCGCCGTGGCAAGGTGCCAGGGCCGTCGTTATCGAATCGGTCGGGCGAGTTCGCCCTTAGTGACCCCGGGGATGGCAAGTCGTATGCCTGCCGCGCCAAGACCCTCCAGGAAGCGCAGGCCTGCATGTCAGCGCTATCATCGGTGCAGCCATCAGCAATTCCGACCGGCACACGTGCTACCTGTGCGAGCATCGGTCACGACGAAAGACCTCTATGCGGTTTCGCATCAAGTCACGCAGCGACGCGCCGAGAATGAGTCCGCCGATGAGCCTGCGCTCGGCCGTGCTGCGCGTCGTGCTCGGCGTCGGGGGCTATCTGCTCCTGGCCATTTACCTCTTGACCCATGCGCCACGCGAGTTCGCCTTGCTTGCCATGGTGGGGCTCTCGATCGTGCCCGCAGTCGTTGCCATACCTGGGTTATTTGCTCTTTTCGCAGAGTTCGTGACCTTTGCACGAGATCAGCCGCTCGAGCGCTGGCAGGGCAACTACTACAGCTTCGATGGATACCAGGTGCGCATCATCGAGGAAGGCGCTACCGTGTGGATCGTGCTTGACGACGCTCTCGCCCGTGCCAAGGTCCAGGCGAGCGAGACCGAGCTCGCCAAGCTCGATGCCGGCTCGCTCTGCCATCTGGAATCGGTGGGTCGTCGCGCGATCGCGGCAAATGCCCTGCTCACGCTTCTTGCAAGGCGTAACTATCGGGATGCGAATGTATTTCGCCTATGGCTCGAACGCGAGGTGCTGCCGCCGATCCACAGAAAACGTACGGGGCAGCGCGTACCCTACAGGCATGGCGAGCAGGCAGGTGGATCGCCGTCGCACTCAAATTCTTCCAAGCCGTAACCACGGGGGTCATGCTCGGCCGCAACCTTGGCAAGACCGCACGACGCGACGCTGTGGATCAGTCCACATGCCGCGCGAGGAGCGGCGTCACGACGCGCTCGAGTCGCGCTGCCGTCAACTCGGGAGGGTCGTCATTCCAGCCGTTGTCGACGAGGTTGCCGGCGCGGTCCACGACGAAATTTACGGGAAGGTGCCAGACGCGTCCGTAGCCGCCAGCGTACGCGCCGCCGAGAAGACCGACCGGAAAGCTGAGCTTGGCTGCGACCTGGCGCACGTCTGCCAGATCTTCCGGGCCATCCAGACTGAAGCCGAGGATGACAAGTCCATCTGCAGCATGTGCTTTCGCATATTCCGAGAGCAGTGGCAGTTCTTCATTGCACGGGTCGCACCACGTCGCCCAGAACGTCAGGATCACGACCTTGCCTCGCAAGGACGCAGTATCAATTGACCGTCCATCGATCGTGTGAAGCACAAGTGTGGGCGCGGGCGCGCCCACACGCAGCGACGCCGCTTGCGCTGGCTCCGACAAGGCCCCGAGCATGCCGAGCCCCGTAGCGGCACTCAGGATGCGCAACAGCCTGCGCCGGCTTGGATCAGAACGCATAGCTCGCGCCGACCGAAGCGGTCCAGTGGGGGAATAACTGATAACCGCTGAGATTGCTCCAGACCGGCAACTGGACGAATCCGTAGACGAACAGGTTGCCAACCGCATGCACGGTGACGCCCGGACTCAGATAGGCGACGAGCCCGGCGGTATCGGTGACGTCTGCCAGATACCCCTGATCGTGGCTTTTCTTGATCAGGTTCAACTGGATCTGTGGCACGATCATCGGGTCCGCCTCATAGCGCAATCCGGCGCTGATGGTTTCAGAATTGCCTGGGCGGTAGTCAGCTCCCGCCTGATCGAGCTTTTCGGCGAAGGCCGATTGAAACTGGCCGTTCACGAATGCGTCGAAATTCTGGCTGATGGGCTGGTAGTAGAAAGCCCCGAGGATGACGTCGGTGCTACCCGTGCCGGGCTGAAGGCTGGTGTCGACCGGGCTGCCTTGTGCCGGACCGCTGCTGAAATCCGTTGGACTGCGTCCAACGACAGTGCCGTTTGCCGTGGGTCCGCCACCATAGTTGCCAGTCGGAAGCTTGACCCCAAGTTGCAGGCCAAGATTGTGCGTTGGCAAAAGCCCCTGCCACGATGTCACGAAGCGGACGTCGCCAAGGCCGGTGAGGCTCGAACCACTGAGGTCGCCCTGCATTAAGGGATTGCTCGAGTTGCCAAAAGTCGAGTGCGTGCGGTCAATGTACGGCACGACGAGCCGGAAGTTCCAGTCCGCGACCGGCGTATAGCCAATGGATAGCGTGGTATATCGGTTCGTGGTCCGGTGTTCGACTTCCTGCGCGCCCCCGGCGTTGTTGATTCTCGCGACATCCGGCTCTGAAATCTCACTGGTGCCGGCGCGAAGTTCGTTTTGGTCAATGAAGTCGTACTCCAGATTGAGACGCCAACCGCTTTCTGCCGAGTAGCCCGCGGCAGCATCGGTCGACAACGAGCATCCACACGTGGCGCATGCCGATGCGCTTGCAGGCAAGCCAAAGATGACTGCTGCGAAAAAAGTAAGTCGATTGAAGATTGATTCTGGACGCATTGAAATCCCCTGAACGTTCGACCGGTCGCGACCGCAACGGCACAGCCCGGCGCCACTTTCGTCAAATTGCATTTTGCGTTTTGATGATGGGTCGACGATCGATCGATGAAGACGTGAAAATCGCGTGCGCAGTCGCATGCGCGCGGCGATGACTTCCATTGAATGAGCGCGCTCGCGCTTACGCCAGCCGCTTGAAGCGCGCCCTCAGTCGTTAGACCGGCACGGGCGGCCCGCGCGGGCGGCTGCTATTCCAGGGATCGGGGAGATCGGGAAGGACAAGGGTGAATCCCGGCGTCGCAAAGGGCGAGGCGGCCACAAAATCGAAATGCGCGAGCGCCGGAGGAGGTGCGTGCGTGACCGCTGAATTAAAGCAGAACGGGCACGAATCGCCGTGTGTGTCTGCCGGGGTCTGGTGCTCGCCCGGCTGGTGAGTACGGCCTGAAGCTTTACAGATTTCGGACAGTGCGACGAGGTCGCCGCGATAGAACCCCAGAACCTGGGTAAACGCGGGTGCCAATGCGCCAAGCAAGGTCGCAAACAGCGCAATCCGGGCAATGGCGAGGCGGAAACGGAACATGCAAGAAGTGTAGTACAGACTGGGCAGGCCATCTAGCCGCAAGGCAGAAGGATTCTCTTCACCCATTGTCCATGCCTGGGGCGAACGAGGCGCTGGGTTTGACTACCTGCGCACCTTCGCGCCGTGCCGTGCGGCTCGAAGGCGAAGAACGGCGCTGCCGGTCCTGAGCGTTCTTCGGCAAGGACTTTTTCTGCTTAGTTCGCGCTCCCTTTTGGCGCTTCGAGGCACGGCATTGCGCCTTCCCTGTTGCAAACCTTGATTAGTTGGGTGAAAGAAGCTGAGATATTTCAGGTGCGCGGGAACTCACTGAAATTGCGAGTCGCTCACGGAACTGAGGGGACTGTTCTGGATTCGTGCTGGTTCGATTTGAGGAGAAATTCAGAAAGAACGCCGCCCATCCGAGGGTTGAGGGCCCTCGAAATACTGAATCAACCAGTACGCTCGACTCTGGATGAGCGGGAGAGCGAATGGAAAATACATAGCCGTGTTCTTCCTCGACTGTCGTGGGAACGACTCCTAGCGTAATCACGGTCCAAAACGGAATTACGGCAGTCCCGTGAATTGGCTTTTCTACTCGAACCACCAGATCCGGATTCCTCAGCTTGCCAAGGGGCTCTACGCTCTTGAAGAGCCCGGTTGATCGAAGGTCGACGAGAAGGCGCTCGCTGTACACTGGGTATGTGTAGTCTTCAACGCCCACTGTCGCATCGAATCGTGTGTTCTTCAGGACGGCAAGTTGCTCCTGTGTTGGCGGCGGTGGCAATGAGAAGCTGCCACAGCCGCCAAAGCTTGCGACAGCAACGAGCACGGCTGCGATAGTCACACCGACAAACGCCTTTTTGCGCCATCCAAAAAGAACTCTCATGTCATTGCCTTTGCGAACGTTTCGTTGGAATCCGGAGAAAGTCGATTGCAGAAGCACGATACTTTCAAAGGAATCCGATTTCACGGTCGAAAGCGCAAGTGTCCGACTCAGCTACCTCGAGCATCGGTTTTCGATACTCTGGTTTGGCCGCTGCTGCTGTTGGGTGACGAGGGCCAGTCCATAGCTGCCAGCAGTTCCCGCGCAGCTCGCCCGCCGTTCATAATCCAGTTCCACACCGAGGTAGCGCGGTTCCTAATTTGAAAAAGAGCCGTGCCAACATTGTCCTGCTCCCTGGCAACCGCCAATGGATTGCGTTTGTTTTGAAAAGATAGGCATATTCCCTTGCCCTTGCTTTCCGTATCCCTTAACTGAGACCGTTACGCAGCTTGCCTTTGTTGGGCGGCAAGCCAAGACTGGGCTTAACGTATCCATCCCAATCATCACTTGAGTTCATACCAAACACCGCGCCCACCGCCCTGCTGATTCAAATGGCCATGTTTAACCAGATTTCTGAAATGTTGCTTCAGCGTGTTGCGACTAACGCCAGTCAATTTGATGGCGTCCCCAATCGTGACACGGCCGTGTTCCCGCGCAAATTCAACGATCTGCAATGATAAATCGGGCAAGGCAGCTAACACGATTTTTTCGCGTTCGACTTTCCTTTCCAGGCGCCTGACCTGCTCAGCCAGCGAGCGCAGGAAAAATACAAGCCACGGTTGCCAATTGGGCGCATCCGTTCGGATGGAATCCTGCGTCTGTCGCAAGGCCAAGTAATAAGCCTCCTTGTTGAGCTCGATCACGCTTTCTAGTGAGCTGTATGGCACATAGGCATATCCCGCCTGAATCAGCAGCAATGTCGTCAGCACCCGGCTGAGTCTGCCGTTGCCATCCTGAAATGGATGAATCTCCAGGAAAACCACCACAAAAATGGCAACGATCAGCAGCGGGTGCATTTGCGCTTTGGCGCGCTCATCATTGACCCAGGCCAGCAATTCGGCCATCAGGCGCGGCGTGTCGAATGGACTTGCAGTTTCAAACACGATGCCGATCTGCTCGCCGTTTTCGTCGAACGCGGCCACACTGTTTGAATTGGTCTTGTAGTGCCCCCGGTGGCGTGCATCCTTCTGACTGTGGCGCAACAGGATCTGGTGCAACTGTTTGAGGTGGTTCTCGTTGAACGGGATGTCCCTCCACGAGTTGAACACCAAGTCCATCAACTCGGCGTAGCCAGCCACTTCCTGCTCGTCGCGCGTCTCAAAAGTCTGAATCGCCAGTTTTGACAACAGTTTTTCCACTTCCCGATCCGTCAGTTTGCTACCCTCGATTCGGGTGGACGAGCCAATACTTTCAATGGTGGCCACCCTGCGCAGCGCAGTGAGACGCTCGGGCGCGAGGGTCCCAAGGGCACGCCAGGCCCCCTTGAACTCGTCGATTCGAGCGATCAAGAGCAAGATCTCTGGCGTGACTAGGAGAGTGTCGGTGTGGAACATAGAACCAATATTACACCCAATTACACCCATTTAGCGGTTTGTCAATGCCTCCATCCGGTAAAAACGGGCGCAAACGGGCGTATTTTTGGGTCGTCGGCCTTACTAACCGACATAGCGGAACTTGCGAATGCTGTTTAAAGCACCGTTGTTTCCTTCGGGTAGGCAATGACGCAATCAAACCACTTGCATCGTCCGCTCGTAACCTGTTGATTTTTAAAGGCTGGAATCCATCCCTTTGCGACTGACAGCCATTTGCGGAAGGCGAGGCCGGAGAGAAGCATGGCCTGGAGAGAGAGGAATGTGCCGAAATATGGCCAAGGTGGCCGACGGGCAAAGCCCGCAGGTTTCCGCAAGAACCCGCGTAAACACACGGGAGTTGTCGTTAACAGATAAGAAAAAGCCCCAACTGAGAACAGTTGAGGATTCAATATTGGTGGAGGCGGCGGGTGTCGAACCCGCGTCCGAAAGCACGCCACAAACAGTTCTACATACTTAGCCGTATTAATTGGATTTAGCGACTTAACCGCGAACCGGCACGCTGTTTTCATCGCGAGTCACCTTGGTTTTAGAGCATCGTCAAGTGACCCGACGATGCTCGATTCCCTGTATATGACTTCGCTGCCGGTTTTACCCGGCCCACCCCAGGGAAGAGATGGTGCGAAGCTAACCGGTTTTTAGGCGGCTAGTGCGAACGTTTCGTCGTTTGCAGTTACTTTGATTTCCAGATGGATTTGCGAGGTGACTGGTCCTCGGTATGCCCTGCATGCTTAATACCCCCGTCGATTCCAATTCGCCCCCGGGGAAGGTAAGACCGGCGCTGATTGCGCAAGTTTCCTCTGTCATCAATGCTAACAGCGAAGTCAGCCGAAGCCAATCACGGCTTTGCGTGTTTGCGTAATTACGCAGCGGTTGCTGGCGGATTTGCGACGGATCTGACGAGGCGCGGCAAAAATCCGGCAAGGCACAAGGCGCGAGCCGCCATGAATGTCAGGAAGGCGAGCCAGAGTCCGACATTGCCATAGGGTGCAAGAAATACAAGGGCCAATGCGAATGAAGAACTCGACAAAATCATGGCCAGCAGGAGATCGCGGGCCCGGGTGGCGCCGATGAAAACGCCATCGAGCTGAAATGCCCAAACCGAGATGATCGGCGAGAGCGCTGCGAACGGCAGGTAGGCCTGGGCTTTGGCGCGAACGCTTGGGAGATCGGTCAGAAGTTCGATGACGCGGGCGCCAAAGCACCAGTAGACGATGACAAATCCCAGCGCAACCAAGGCGGCCAAGGCAGTCGAGGCCTTGATCCAGCGTTTCAGCGCGAGACGGTCGGCAGCGCCAATGGCCGCGCCAACCAGCGTTTCACACGCCTGCGCAAAGCCATCAAGGCCGTACGCCATGAAGGTCTGGAAGTTCAGTAGCACGGTATTTGCAGCGAGCACCGCCACCGAAATCTGGCCAGACGCCCGCGTGAACCAGGCGAACACCGCCAACAGACAGAGCGTTCGCCCAAGCAGGTTGACATTGAGCGAAAGAAGTCGCATCAGCGCTCGCGTCTCGAGCAGATTTTCAAGGCGCGGGATGCGGGCAAGCGCACCTTCGCGCCACAAGATTCCGATGCCGGACACAAAGCCGACGGCGTCGGCAAGCGCGGTTGCAGCGCCGATGCCCGCAATGCCCATGCTCAGTGCGTAGACCAGCACGACTGCGGCGAGCACATTGGCGACGTTGATGATGATCTGCAGCGCAAGTGCAGCACGCACGCGCTGCATGCCGAGCAGGTAGCCGAGCACGGCATAGTTGGCAAGCGCAAATGGCGCGCACCATACGCGCGCGACGCAGTAAAGGTTCGCCTGCGCGAGCACGCCGGCGTCCTCGGTCAGAAGCCGTGTCCCTTGGTGAATCAGCGGACCCTGGAAGATCACAATGACAACGCCAAGCGTGATGGCGAGCGCGAGCGCGCGCCAAAGACTCAATGACAGGTCGGCGGCATCATTTGCGCCGAAGGCCTGGGCGATGAGCCCGGTCGTGCTTGTTCTGAGAAATCCGAAGGTCCAAAAGACAAACGTGAACATCAGGGCGCCAATGGCAACGCCGCCTAGGACATCGACGGCGGGAAAGTGACCGGCAATGGCCGTGTCGACCATGCCAAGGATCGGCTGCGTCAGGTTGGCAAGGACAATCGGCACAGCCAGCCTGAGCACGTGGCGAAAGTCGCTGCCGGTTGCAAGGGCCGTGGTCATGGGGCAATGGCGTCGTGCCCGCTGCCGCGCTCAAGTCCGAGCCAGATTGATTCGATCTGAAAGCCAAGCCGCTGGTAGATGCGACGGGCGGCCTGTTTTTCGTCCGCCTGGATCACAAACTCGCTTGGCGCGTGTCGAATCGCAGTCTGGCGCGCGGCCTCGTAGGCCAGTGCCGAGCAGATGCCCTTGTTGCGCCAGGCTGGTGCAGTCAGGACGCTTTGAAAGCGCGCAAGGCGTACCCGTCCCGATTCAGCAGGCTTCTCAACGAAGATGCCAAGGCCTGCGACCAGGGCATTGTCTGCGAATGCGCCAAACCAGTTGCCAAGATCCGATCGGGCAAGGCGTCGCCAGTTGGCAATCGAGCGGGAAAGAAAAGTGCGATAGGCAGCCTGGCCATGGCTGCTGACGTGCCCCGACACCAGCATGTCCTCAAGATCCTCCCAGTCAGGCTCGCCAAATTCCCGCAACGTGACAGCGGCATCGGCAGCCCTGGCCGCATGCAGATGCGAGGCACGCATGACAAGCAGCCTCGAGGGGACATATCCCGCGGCCAGAAAGGGCTCGATCTCGCCCTGTTCGGGTCCGGCCCAGGTGAAGGTCATGTGGGTCGACTGGGGCTGGGGCGCGTGGATCAGGTCGCGAAACTGTCGCTGCCAGCGCGCCAGATCGCCACGTGCTGGCGCATGGTCCATGACGAGCACATTGCCCCACCAGTAGCCTGGATTGTCAGGCGTGAGCATGCGCCAGCCGCTGGCGACGCGCTCAAGGCGCCCCGAAGGCGGAAGCACGATGCGCTCGCTGCGCCAGATGAGGGGCAACGGCGGCTCATCACTTTTCACGCGTCGCCAAGGGTGCTGTCAATCAAGGCGATGCTTTTGACCATCGCGAAAACCGGCATGCCGGCAACCAGCTTCAAGCGCACCAGGGACGCTTGCGTGATCGATGCGAGAAGCGGCGTCTGGCCGACCTGAAGGAGTACCTGAACGTCAGCACCGCTGCCCGCAACGATGCGCACAATGCGTGCGGCAAGGATGTTGGAGATGCTCGTTTGCTGCGGCTCTTCGGTGGCAATAGACACGTCCGAGGCGCGCACGCGGATTCTGAGCTCGCTGCCGATCGGACAGTCGCCACAGGCCACGTGCAGCAGGCCGCCGTCGAAAGCGACACGCGCGAGCGCGTGGCCATGGGAGGGCTCAAGCAGCGTGCCGGAAATCAGCGTGCTGGCTTCGCCCTGGCCAAACAGCGAGACCATCTCGGGCGTTGCCAATACCGCGCGGGTCTCACCGCTTTTTCGCACCGTGCCGGCATCAAGAACGACGAGGTGGCTTGAAAGGCGCACCACTTCCTCCAGGGCGTGGGTGACAACCACCATGGCCACGCTCGTCGCTTTTTGCAGATGTTCGATGTAGCGCAGGATCTCCCCCTTGCGCTTCGCATCGAGCCCGGCCAGCGGCTCATCCAGAAGCAACAGGCGCGGGCGCGCGAGCAGCGCCCGGGCGAGCGCAACGCGCTGTCTCTCGCCCCCCGAGAGGTCGCGCGTGCGCCGCGCAAGAAGGCCCGACAAGCCGAGAAGTTCGATCAGTTCGGGCCGCGATACCGAGGTGCCGCCGGCCAGCGTTCGCTGCCGTCGCGCGCCGTAGTCGAGGTTCTTCGCCACAGACAGATGCGGAAACAGCCGCCCTTCCTGGAAGACGTAGCCGATGCGCCGCTTCTCGATGGCGACGTCGATCTGATTTGCCGACGAAAAAAAGCAGGTGTCATCGAGCATGATCCTGCCTGCATCAGGACGCAGCACGCCCGCGAGCGCATGGAGCAAGGTCGTCTTGCCAGCGCCGCTGTGACCGAAAATCGCCACCGTCTGGCGCGTTGGCACTTCAAAGCGCGCAGACAGCCTGAACGCTCCCGCGCGACAGGTGATATCGACGTCAAGCACGCCGCTGTCCGATGAGGATACGGATGCGCTTCTCGAAAAGACTGGCGATGCCAATGGCGATGATCGCCAGAATCAGCGACATGACCACCAGGCGGACGACGTCGGCATCGCCGTTCGCGCTATTGATCGCGGTGTAGATGGCAAGCGGCAGCGTACGCGTTTCACCGGCGATGTTCGATGCGAAGGTGATGGTCGCGCCAAACTCTCCGAGCGCCCGCGCAAAACCGAGCAGGCAGCCCGAGGCGATGCCCGGAAGGATCAGCGGCAAGGTCACGCTCAGAAACACGTCGATGGGACCTGCGCCAAGCGTGCGCGCTGCAATCTCCAGTCGATCATCGACGCTGTCAAAGGAAAGCCGCATGCCGCGCACCATCAGGGGCAAGGCCATCACCGCGGCAGCGACAATGGCGCCAGACGTGGTGAAGATCAGCTGCAGGTGAAACGCATTCAGGAGGAATGCGCCGATCGGTGCGTGCGTGCCGAGCGTCACAAGCAGCAGATAGCCAACGACCACGGGCGGCAAGACCAGCGGGGCATTGACGAGGGCATCAAGCAGCGCCTTGCCGAAGAAGTCCTGGCGCGCAAGCACCCACGCGGCAAGAAGCGCAAAGGGAAAGCCGAGCAGCGTCGCCCCGGTCGCGACTTCAAGGCTCAGCGCGACAATCGACCAGTCGTTCATGCCGGTGCAATTGCAATTCCGAGGAGGGGCAGGATCTCGGCCACGGCGCCCACGACCGCGTCGGCTCCCCAGGAGGCTGGGGCGCTCTCGCCACAGTAGCCGTAGGCTGCGGCAATCGTGCCCATCCCGGCAGCCTGGCCTGCGGCGATATCCCTCGCGTCATCGCCAACATAGATGCAATCCGCGGGTGCGCGCGCGATCAGGCGTGCTGCCTCGATGAGCGGCGCCGGATGCGGCTTGGTGTAGGGCGTGGTGTCGCCCGAGACAACGCAGTTCGCGCGCGTGGCAAGACCGAGCTTGTCCATCAGGGGAAGCGTAAAGCGCGTGATCTTGTTGGTGACAACGCCCCACGGCACGCGCCGCGCTGCAAGCGTTGCAAGCAAATCGTCCATGCCCGGAAAGAGGCGGGTCTTCACGCAAATGGCGGATTCGTAGCGTTCGAGAAACTCGATGCGCAGCGCCTCGTAGCGAGGATCGTCAGGCCCGATGCCAA
>CAJCIC010000103.1 GCA_903970185.1 Gammaproteobacteria bacterium | reverse complement strand
TGACCTGTCATTTCCACAGGCGCTCATGCGCCACATGCACACCGTCAAGGGCAGCGCGCGCATGGCTGGCGCAATGCGCTTGGGTGAAGTGGTTCATGAAATGGAAACGCGTGTCGAATCGGGCCTGACCCTGCGCGAAATTCCGCCTGGCACGTTCGAAGAGCTGTTGGCCATGCATGATCGCGCGACCGAGCTTTACGATGGCTTGATGCGCCCAGGTGATGCTGCAGAGGTCACGCCCGAGCACGCCCAGGGCGACGACGCTGCTGCGCGAGACGAGACGCAAGCCGAGGCAGAGCATGCGCTCTCGCCGGAGGAGGCGACGGCGGCCATGTCCGTGCCGGCAACAGCCATCCATGCGCAGGCGCCAAGGACGCTCGCGCGTGGCGCAGCACAGCCACAGGCCGCAGGTGCCGTGGTGCAGGCGGTGCGGGTGCGCGCGGACGTTCTTGATCGCCTCGTCAACCAGGCCGGCGAAGTCAGTATTTCACGCTCGCGCCTTGAAAATGAGGTGTCGCAGATCAGGACCTCGCTGGGTGACCTGACGGAAAACCTGGCCCGTTTGCGCTCCCAGCTGCGCGAAATTGAGATCCAGGCCGAAACGCAGATGCAGTCGCAGCTCTCGATGGTCAAGGAGCGCGAACGCTTTGACCCGCTCGAGTTCGACCGCTTCACGCGATTGCAGGAGCTCACGCGCATGATGGCCGAGTCGGTCTCAGACGTCGGCACGGTGCAGCAAAACCTGGTGCGCAGCCTCGATGGCGCGACGCGTGATCTGTCGTCCCAGCAGCGCATGACGCGCGATTTGCAGCAGGACCTGATGCGCGTGCGCATGGTGCCGTTTTCGAGCGTATCCGAGCGCCTCTATCGCGTGGTGCGGCAGTCCGCCAAGGAACTCGACAAGCGCGTCAACCTCGATATCCGGGGTGGTGGCGTTGAAATCGATCGAAGCGTCCTTGAACGCATGGCCGCGCCCTTTGAGCATCTCCTGAGAAATGCCATCGTGCATGGCGTGGAAACGCGTGCCGAACGCCTCGCCAAGGGCAAGAGCGAAACCGGCGAACTGCTCGTTGAAGTGAGGCAGGAAGGTAACGAGATCGTGCTGGTGTTCTCCGATGATGGCGCCGGGCTTAACGTCGAGAGGATCCGCGAGAAGGCTCGCGCCACCGGACTTTTGGCCCATGACGAGGAACTGGTCGATGCGCGCATCGCCGATCTGATCTTCCAGCCGGGTTTCACCACGGCGAGCGAGGTGACCGAACTGGCCGGGCGCGGCGTCGGCATGGACGTGGTGCGTGCGGAGGCCGGGGGTCTGGGCGGGCGTGTATCGGTTGATAGCATCCCAGATCACGGCACGCGCTTTACCATCAACCTGCCGCTCACCCTGGCTGTGACCCAGGTCGTGCTCGTCACCGTCGCCGGGCGCACTTACGCGCTGCCTTCGGTGCTCGTCGAGCAGGTGCAGCAGGTTCGTCCGCAGCCGCTCGCCCAGGCCTACAACGATGGCCATGTGATGTGGCTGAATCAGCCGGTCAAGCTGTATTTCCTCGCCGGGCTTTTGGGTGAAGCCGACCGCTCACCGATTGCGCAACGCTATTCGCCGCTATTGATCCTGCGCTCGGGCGGCGATCGCGTCGCCGTGCACGTCGACGAAGTTGTCGGCAACCAGGAAGTGGTGGTCAAGAACATCGGGCCGCAGCTCGCCCGCATGTCAGGCATTGCCGGTGCGACCGTGCTCGGTTCGGGCGACATCGTGCTGATCTTGAATCCGGTTCAGCTGGCGCAGCAGATCGAGCGCGAGCGTGTGCTGCAGGTCGTGGCAGAGCCGCTCATCGGCGGTGCCGTGGCCGAGCTGATCACGCCAGAGCCGGTCAAGCCGCGCTCTGAACCGGTCGCAGGCCTCGAGACGCTGCCCACCGTGATGGTGGTTGACGATTCGCTCACGGTGAGGCGCGTGACGCAGCGTCTGCTCACGCGTGAAGGCTACCAGGTGGTGCTTGCCAAAGATGGTGTCGACGCCTTGCAGCAGCTGCAGGACTACACACCTGACGTGATGCTGGTCGATATCGAGATGCCGCGCATGGATGGCTTCGATTTGACCCGCAACGTGCGCGGCGACGAGCGCTACGCCAAGATCCCGATCGTCATGATTACCTCGCGCACAGCTGACAAGCATCGCGAGTTCGCGATGGAGCTGGGCGTGAACGTCTATCTTGGAAAGCCTTACCAGGAAGATGAGCTGCTCGGCCACCTCGCACGCTTTACCGGCGCGAAGCGCCGCGCCACCGCTTAATCCGGCGCGCCCTGGGGCGGGGACTTGTCCTTGCGGACCTTCTGGTAGCGTGCGAGCGTTTCCTTGCGCGCAGTTTCGTGATCGACGATGGGCATCGGATAGGTTGTGCCAAGCACGACGCCGCGGCCTTCCAGCTCAGCCTTGGCGAGCCGCCACGGGGCGTGGATCTGGCGCGCGTCAAGGCCTGCCAGCTCGGGCACGTAGAGGCGGATGAACTTTCCGTGCGGATCGAATTTCTCCGATTGCGTGACCGGATTGAAGATGCGGAAAAACGGCTGCGCGTCGCATCCGGTGGATGCCGACCACTGCCAGCCGCCATTGTTTGAGGCGAGATCGTAGTCGTTGAGCTGGTCAGCGAAGTAGGCCTCGCCGCGGCGCCAGTCGATGCCCAGGTCCTTGACCAGGAAACTGGCCGTGATCATGCGCAGCCGGTTATGCATGTAGCCGCTCGAATTGATCTGGCGCATGGCTGCATCGACGATCGGATAGCCCGTGGCACCCGTTGCCCAAAGATCGAAATGCCGTGCGGCTTCTGCGCCCTCCCGCCAGGCAATATCGTCATAGGCGGGACGAAAACTCTGCGTCGTGACATCCGGGCGGTGATACAGGATCTGGGCGTAGAAATCGCGCCAGATCAGCTCCGACAGCCACGTCCTGGCACCGGAGTCTCCGTCCGCATCGAGGTCTGCGATATGCCTGAGTGCCGCTCGCACCATGGCGCGCACCGAGAGCGTGCCAAAGCGCAAATGCACCGACAGGTAGGACGGCCCCTTCACGGCAGGATAGTCACGCCGCTCGCGGTAATGGTCGATGCGCGTCTCGAATTCGGCGAGCAGTCGGGCAGCGCCGCCTTGGCCCAGCGGAAGTCCAAGGGCTTTCAGATTGGTGCTTTCAAAGCCGAGTTCGGAAAGCGAAGGAATCGGCTGCAAAAGGTCGGCTTTTGGCCTGGCAAAACGCCGCTCGCCCTTTGCATCCGTCTTGCGTTCGGCATAGTCAGCGGCACTTAAGGCAGCCAGCCACGCGCGCCGATACGGCGTGAACACCGAATAGAAGTTGCCGCTTTCCGTGCGCAGTTCATCGCCTTCAAAGATGACCTGATCCTTCAGCGCCAAGAACCCGATGTTTTCTTCCCGCAGCAGCTGCGCCGTTTGCTGGTCACGGGCAATCGCCAAAGGCTCGTAGTCGCGGTGGGCGAGCACCATATCGACGCCAAGGCGCGTGGCCAGCCTGGCAATTTCCACGGGCGCGTTTCCTTCGCGCACGAGCAGCCGGCTTCCCGCTGCGGCCAGCGCTGCGTCGATCTCGCACACCGCGTGGTGGATGAATTCAACGCGCCGGTCACGCTTTAAGCCACGGGCAAGGAGACGATCGAGGATGTCGCGATCGAAGACGAAGGCGACAAATACGGCACTTGCTGCGCCAAGCGCAAAAGCCAGCGCGGCGTGATCGTCAAGGCGCAGGTCGCGCCTGAGCCAGACCAGCACTTTCTTGCCAGCAAGCGCCGTTGACACCTCTGAGCGATAAAGCATGTGCGAAATGGTGGGATGTTGCCGCAGCACGCAGAGCGCGGCAGCCAACGACAGGGTAGCAAAGAAAGTCACGGGCGAGCCGGCCGGGTGCGCAGCCGGGGCGCCCGTCGATTGTGCCGACCGAATCACGCCGCTAGAATACGCATATGTCCGAAGCAGGTCCAAAGAGCCCAGAAGTCACCGCCAAGCCCGACGGGACTTTTAGTCTTGCCAATCATTTTCTTATTGCCATGCCAGGCATGCTCGACCCGAGTTTTTCGGGCGCGGTGGTGTACCTTTGCGAACACACGACACAAGGCGCACTTGGCCTCGTCATCAACCGGCCCATCGATCTGACCTTGCAGGTCCTCTTCGAGAGGGTCGATCTCAAGCTCGCGCGCGACGATATGTCCGATGCGCCCGTGCTCTACGGCGGTCCGGTGCAAACAGACCGCGGCTTCGTTTTGCACGATGACCTCTTCGCCCAGTACGACTCGACGCTGATCGTCGCCGAAGGCCTGGCGCTGACCATGTCAAAGGATGTCTTGCAGGCGGTTGCCGATGGCGCAGGACCGAAACGGCTGCTTGTCACGCTCGGACATTCGGGCTGGGGCGAAGGCCAGCTTGAGCAGGAGATCTCGGCCAATGCGTGGCTGACCGTCCCGGCCGATCCGAGCATCGTATTTGATCGGCCGCCCAACGAGCGTTTTGGCGCCGCAATGGCACTTTTGGGCATCGACCCTGCAATGCTCTCGGATCAGGCGGGCCACGCCTGATGGTGCAAACCGTTCTCGCCTTTGACTTTGGCGAGGCGCGCATCGGTGTTGCGGTTGGAAACAGCATGCTGCGGCAGGCAACGCCGGTGGCGGTCATCGCCAGCTTGCCGCGCGAATTGCGATTTCGCCATATCGCCGATCTGATCGCCGCATGGCAGCCCGACCTGCTCGTCGTTGGCATCGCCAGGCATGCTTCGGGCGACGATTCGGCCATGACGGCGCGCTGCCTGCGCTTTGCGCATCAGCTCGAAGGCCGCTTTGGCCTGCCGGTGTGGCAGGTCGATGAGCGCTACAGTTCGCTTGAAGCCGAGATGATGCGCCGGGATGCACGCGCGGCGGGCTCGCTGCGCGCCGGTGCTACGCTTGATGACCTCGCCGCCGCGGTTATCCTGAAGAGATTTTTTGATGAACACCCAGAAGCGCTTGCCTGACGCCGAACTCGCCTA
Source organism: Gammaproteobacteria bacterium (assembly GCA_903970185.1). GTDB lineage: Bacteria > Pseudomonadota > Gammaproteobacteria > Burkholderiales > Burkholderiaceae_D > CAJCIC01. The sequence continues at coordinate 30,526 of CAJCIC010000103.1, read as the reverse complement.
CCGGGCGCTGCTTGATCAGCTCGAAGCAGCGGGGCTTGCCGACTTTCATTTCATCGGCATTCATTCGGGCGGCGTGTGGCTTGCGAAGAGGCTGCAACGCGATCTCAGGCACGCAGGGCCGATTGGCGAATTGGACATCTCCTTTTATCGCGATGATTTCGATCGCATCGGGCTGCATGCGGCAAGGCCCACCACGCTGCCTTTTGATGTCGCCAACGCCAAGGTGCTCCTGATCGATGACGTCCTCTATACCGGGCGTACCATCCGCGGCGCACTCAATGTGCTTTTTGACTACGGCCGGCCGGCATGCGTCAGGCTTGCCGCGCTGATCGACCGCGGCGGCCGTGAACTGCCGCTCGCCGCTGACTACCTGGGCGCACGGGTATCGCTTGACGACAAGGAGATGCTGGTTCTGACCGAGAACGCGGGCGTGTTCTCGCTCATGCTCGAGCCGCGCCAGGAAAGCAGATCACGCTGATGCACAATCCCCAGCTCAACAAGCACGGCGAGTTGCAGCACCTTTTGTCGATCGACGGACTGTCACGCGAGCTGGTGGTCAAAATCCTCGACACTGCAACCGGCTTTGTCGGCGTTTCCGATCGCGACGTGAAGAAGGTGCCGCTCTTGCGCGGCAAAAGCGTCTTCAACCTTTTTTTCGAAAACTCGACGCGCACGCGCACCACGTTCGAGATTGCCGCGACGCGCCTGTCTGCCGACATCATCAACCTCAATATCAACGCCTCGAGCACGAGCAAGGGGGAATCCCTGCTTGACACCATCGACAACCTGGCCGCAATGCACGCGGACATCTTTGTCGTCAGGCACGCACAAAGCGGCGCTCCGTATCTGATCGCACGGCACGTCGATCGCATGCACGGCCCCCACGTGCACGTCATCAACGCCGGGGACGGCCGCCATGCGCATCCGACCCAGGGGCTGCTCGACATGCTCACGATCCGCCATTTCAAGCGCGATTTCACCGGGCTGACGGTGGCCATCGTCGGCGACATCCTGCATTCGCGCGTGGCGCGCTCGGATATCCATGCACTCAATATCCTGGGCGTTCCGGAAGTGCGCGTGATCGGTCCGCGCACCTTGATGCCAGGCGGTCTTGCCGACATGGGCGTGCGCATCTTCCATGACATGGAAGCCGGCCTCAAGAATGTCGACGTGGTGATCATGCTGCGCCTGCAAAGCGAGCGCATGAATGGTGCGCTTTTGCCCTCCGCCCAGGAATTCTTCAAGAACTACGGCCTGACCCCCGAGAAGCTTGCGCACGCGCGACCGGATGCGATCGTCATGCATCCGGGGCCGATGAACCGGGGCGTCGAGATCGACTCGAGCGTTGCCGATGGCGCACAAAGCGTGATCTTGCCGCAGGTCACTTTCGGCATCGCCGTGCGCATGGCTGTGATGAGCCTGCTTGCTGGAGCCAGCGCGTGAAGTGCCTGGTGCGCAATGCGCGCGTCATGGATCCGGCGAGCGGCCTTGATGAGACACTTGACGTGCTCATCGATGATGGCCTGATCGCAGCGCTCGGATCCTCCGCGCTCGCGGCGCCGGGCACGCGTGTCATTGATGCGCGCGGCCTGTGGCTGATTCCCGGCCTTTGCGATCTGTCAGCGCGATTGCGCGAACCCGGACTTGAGCACAAGGCGACGCTTGAATCCGAACTGCAGGCGGCGCTTGCGGGCGGTGTCACCTCGCTGGTCTGCCCGCCAGATACCGATCCCCCGCTGGATGAGCCGGCACTGGTCGAAATGCTCAAGCGTCGGGCGCAAAGCCTGGGCGGGGCCAAGGTCTATCCGCTTGGCGCCTTGACGGTGGGTCTTGCCGGCGAGGCCTTGACCGAGATGGCTGAACTTGCCGAGGCCGGCTGCATCGGTTTTTCTCAAGCCAATCGGCCGGTCGTCAATACGACGGTGCTGCTGCGCGCCTTTGACTACGCACGCACGTTCGACCAGACCGTGTGGCTTGCGCCAATCGATGCCCATCTGGGTCGCGGCGGCGTTGCTGCAAGCGGTGCATTGGCTGCACGCCTTGGCCTGCCAAGCGTTCCGGTATTGACCGAGACGGTCGCGCTTGCGACCTTTTTCGAGCTGGTCAGGGCGACCGGCTGCCGCCTGCACATCGCACGCTTGTCGTCGGCGGCAGGCATCGATCTGGTCAGGCGCGCACGCGCCGAGGGCCTGCCTGTGACCTGCGATGTGAGCGCCAACCACATCCACCTGATTGATCTCGACATTGGTTACTTCGACACCAACTTCAGGCTCGATCCGCCGCTGCGTTCGCAGCGCGATCGCGATGCCATCCGCGCCGGTCTCATCGACGGCACGATCGATGCGATCTGCTCGGACCATACGCCGGTCGACGATGACGCCAAGCAAATCCCGTTTGGCGAAGCCGAAGCCGGCGCCACCGGGCTCGAACTCCTGCTGTCATTGACGCTGAAGTGGGCGCAGGAGTCCTCGCTTGATCCCCTGGTTGCACTGCGCTACATCACTTCTTCGCCGGCACAACTGATCGGAATTGCCGCGGGTACGATTGGTGTTGGCGTTCCTGCCGACCTGTGTCTTGTCGATCCGCACGCTTTCTGGAAGGTCTCGCACGCGTCGCTGAAAAGCCAGGGCAAGAACACGCCCTTCGAAGGCTACGAGCTGCCTGCACGGGTCGCGGCCACCTTCGTTGCCGGGCAGCTGGCATTTGCGACGCCCGAATTCGCCGCGCGTCCTGACGGGTCGTGAGGCGACTGCGCTTCGTTTTCGATCTGGTTTGCGTGCTGTTCCATCTGGCACTTGGCACGGTCATCATCTTCTTCTCGTTTCCGTTCTTCTCGGTGGCAAGGCGCGAACGCCTGATCACCTGGTGGGCATCGGTGATGGTGGCGCTCTTGGGCCTAAGCGTGCGCCTCGAAGGCGATCAGCGCCTGAAGGACACGGGCCACATGCTCGTGCTCAATCACATCTCCTGGGTCGACATCTATGTCATCGATGTCTATCGTGCGACGCGTTTCGTTGCCAAGGCGGATATCCGCTCGTGGCCGTTGATTGGCTGGCTTTGCGAACGGACAGGCACGATTTTTATCGAGCGCTCGAGAAGGCACGCTGTCCATGGCGCGATTGGCGCCGTCGCCAACGCGCTAAGCGCAGGGGCGTGTGTCGGCCTCTTTCCGGAAGGCACAACGTCCGATGGCCTCTCCCTCTTGCCGTTTCATGCCAACCTGATCCAGGGTGCGATTGACGCCCGCGTGCCGATCGTGCCCGCGACGCTTTGCTATCGCAACGCCCAAGGCCAGATTGCGACCGAGGCGGCCTACGTTGGCGACATGTCGCTTTGGGATTCGCTCAAGGCACTTCTCCTGGCACGTCCCTTGTCGGTCACGCTCACGCTGCTTGCGCCACTAGAATCCAATGGCGAATCGCGCCAGTTGCTTGCGGCCGCCGCCGAACATGCGATTGCCGCCTCGCTTGGCCTTGAGATTGCCGAACACCACCCCAAAAAGGCTGGCCGGAGTGCGTCCACGGCATCGGAATAGCGATCAGCAGGCCAACTATCTTTCGATTTTACCGAGCACGAATTCGGTCAGCGACCTGGCGCTTGCGTCAGGCGTCGCAGACGCGGTATTGATCCTGAACGCCGGCGCCAGCGGTGCCTCGTAGAGCGCGGAGATTCCGGTAAATTGCTTTAACTCTCCCGCCATGGCGCGCGCATAGTAGCCCTTGGGATCACGATCGATGCAGGTCTTAAGCGGAGTTTCGACATAGATCTCGAAAAAATTCTGGGCGCCGACGATCGTTGCCGCCTGTGAACGAATCGCAGCACTGGGGGAAATCGCGGCGACGATGATATGAACCCCGGCGCGGTTCATCAGCTTTGCCACCTCGGCCAGCCGCCGGATGTTCTCGGCACGGTCTTCGGGGCTAAAGCCAAGGTCGCTGCAAAGCCCTTCGCGCATCTCGTCGCCATCAAGGATGAACGAGGCGATGCCGTGCACGTCGAGTGATGCGTGCAGCGCCCGGGCCAGCGTCGACTTGCCAGCGCCACTGAGTCCTGTCAACCAGAAGGTATTGGCATGTGACTGCGTCACGGACCGGTCTTCGAGACGAAAGCGTGTGGGTCGAGCATGGAGTTGCGAATTTCCCAGGGGGGCGGATCACGGGGATCTGGCGCAGGGGCCGTTTGCATGTCGAAGCGCCCGGCGAATGCGCAATGATAATTGAAAATCGCACGGTAACTTTCCACGGCGTGCCCGGACGTCAATTGCGTGCGAGGCGCAGTCGCCACATTTTGGTATGCGAGGGGCTTCCCGTAGAATCCGGTCTTGATCGAAAGCGCGGCAATTTCGCGCCGCCCCCTAGGGTCGGTCGCACGTCACGATTCGGGGTGATTCGATGCTGCTTGAACTGTGGCAAAGCGCCAGTGCGGGCGACCTTTCCTGTCGGGTCGGGTTGCACCCACGCGGTCGTCTTGGCGCGCGCCAGACGGTAATTCGCAGGGGACAGCAAGCCTTGGGGTTGTGCCAATTGCGCGTGCAGCCGCGCACGAGGCTTTGCGCAATTCCCAACGTCCGTGTCACGGTCAACGAGGGTCCATGACCGAAGCGCAACAGCCTTCAAGAAGGTCATCGCTTTGGGCGGCGCTGTGGTTATTCGTGCGCATCGCCGTGAGTCTTGGCGCGATTGGCTACTTCGCATGGAGCGTGCATTGGCAGGATCTGGCACTTCGGCTGGAAACGGCGCGACCCGGACTGATCCTCGCGGCATGCGTCTGTCTGGGTTTTGCGTACATCTTCTCCGGCCTTCGCTGGTGGTACCTGTTGCGCGTGCAGAGCATCCACATCGACCTGTATCCGGTTATCGCGCTGACCTTCATCGGGCAATTTTTCAATACCTTCATGTTAGGCGCGGTAGGCGGTGATTTTGTGCGCGCACTCTACGTTGCCCGCTCGGCCCCTCGCCAGAAAGTCCACGCGACACTTTCGATCCTGATGGATCGCGTCGCCGGGCTATTCGTGCTCCTCGTAGGCTCGGTGGTAAGCATTGCGTTTCAGTATCGCGCACTGATGAAAACCGGTGAGACGCGCCAGCTCTCCTTGGCGCTGGTCCTGGTGCTCGTCAGCTTTGTCGCGGCCGGGCTGCTTCTCGCGTTCTTCCCGTTCGAACGTGCGCCCGCTTCGGTGCGCGCGCTCTGGCTGCGGCTTCCGTTCCGTCATATTCCTGAACTGCTACTCAGTGGATTTCGCGCGCACCGTTTGCATTTGTCCGACACGCTGCTTGGGCTTGGCGCCGGAGCCCTGTTGACGTTCACGATCGTTCTTGCCGGCGTTTTTCTTGGCCGCGCCATCCACCTGCCCGTGACCTATCTCGACATGTTGCAGATCCTGACCGTTGCAATCTGCGTCACGAGTCTTCCGATCAGCATCGGTGGACACGGCGTGCGCGAAGCCATTTTCGTTTTCCTGTTTGCAGCCTTTGGCATCATCAATAGCGGACCTGGATCACCTGGCACCGATGCAGCGCTGCTTTTTTCGATCAGCTTCTTTGCGATCTCATCCGTGTGGAGCGTCGCCGGCGGCCTGCTTTACCTCGGGTTCAAGCCGAGCACACTGGTCTCGGCTGACAACCCGTCGATCACCTGAGCGGTCCGAGCCGACCGAGCAATGCATCGCGCATGCCACGCAGGCTGAGCTCAAGGTAGCGCATGCGCGGTGACACAAAGATCACTGTCAGCGTCAGCTTTGCAACCATGCGCAGCACGTCCTTGCATTTCCAGCGCAGCGGGATGTAACCGCGCCCGTAAAGAACAATACGGTTGCGTGTCATGTAGTAAAGGCGCTGGGGAGAGTGGATGATCATCGACCACTGGCCGGCAATCGCCTTTCTCGAATCGCCAAGTCGATGGTCGAGCACTGCGTTGCAGATGCCATAGAGCTTGTATCCCTTCGACCGGGCTCTGCAGCACCACTCGAAATCGACGTTGTCGATGAACAGATCCTCTTCGAGCATGCCAACGCTGGCGTCGTCGTAGGTCCTGATGCGCGCAAAACATCCAGAACTGATCAAGTAATCAGTTTCCAGCGCCAGGACGCCTTCACGGCAGTATTGATGCCTGTGCTTGAACCAGCCAAGTTTGATGAACGGATTTTCGCGGCCGCGCGGATCCGATATGCGCGGTCCCACGGCGGCCACCTTGGCATCGGTGAGTTCGACTCGTTCAAGGCCGAGCCTGAGATTGGCAACGCAACCTGGCGGGGCAACGCTATCGTGATCCATGCACAAGACAAACTCGGCGTGCCTGGCTCTGGCTGCAGCAATCCCGGCGTTCAGACCTTTAGCGATGCCGTGGTTGCGATCGAGCACGACCCAGACAATGGCCTTGGCCAGTCCGACATCGCCAAGCTGTGAGCGCAGCGGGATTACGCACCCATTGTCGACGACGATAACGACGTCGACCTGTTCGCTTAGCGCGCGCAATTGCATCTCGATGCGCGGCACGTCCGGATTGAAGGCGACCGTCACCGAGGCGATGGGGGAGTGCGAACCCATCAATTGCGGGTGCGCGGGCGCTGAAACCGTGGACACGGTTGTTGAAAAATCTCGCGATCATCCAGCCGGATTGCGGTCAGGGCGCCACCCCAGACACAACCCGAATCGGTGCCCAGATGGTGGGCGCTGACGCGAAGACCGACGGCCGACCAGTGTCCGGTGACAAGGGTGGTCTTGTCACCGGCATCAGGACGGAGTTCGAACCAGGGTGAGAAGCCAGGCGGCGCGCTGTCTGCTCCCTGGTTGGCAGAGAAGTCCATGACGCCATCCGGAGTGCAAAAGCGCAGCCGCGTGAGGACGTTGACAATCGATCGCAGTCGCTCGTTGCCCTTGAGCTTTTCGCTGAAGTAATCGGGTACATCGCCGTACATCACGCCAACAAACGAGCGCCAGTCGTCGCTGCGCAGAACGTTTTCGACCTCCTTTGCGCGCGCCAGTGTTTGTGCGACGGTCCAGTCTGGCAGGAGGCCGGCATGCACCATCAGGTACGGAAAGCCCGCGACTTCCTGGCAGACTGCCAGCGGCCGATAGCGAATCCAGTCAATCAGCTCGCGCGCATCGCGAGCAGCAAGGACATCGTCCAAGGTATCGCCGCGCGCGGGAGCGCGCACACCTGCCGATGCCGCAAGCAGATGAAGATCGTGATTGCCAAGCACCGTTACCGCGGCGGAGCCGAGATCCGTTACGGTACGCAAGGTTGCGAGCGACTCAGGTCCGCGATTGACGAGATCACCCACCAGCCACAGGGTGTCCCGGTCGCGGTCAAACGAGATCAGCTCGAGCAGTTCCTGGAACTCGCGGTTGCAACCCTGCAGGTCTCCGATTGCATACGTCGCCATGGATTGGGGGTCGGATCAAAACAGGTATCCTACCGTAGTGCCTGTCAGCGCTCCCCGATCTGCTCGCCCTGCGCAGCCCTTGCCGGTGCATTTCCTCTACGCCTTCAAATTCTGATGAGTCGGTTTCTGGTTCGCCTTGAAAAGCTTCTGCGAGCTCTGGTTCGAAGGCGCGTGGATTCGGCAAATCCGCGCCGTATCGTGGTTGTCCACAATCTGCTCCTTGGCGATACGATACTTCTTGCGCCGCTCTTCAAGGCACTGGCGCAGCTCGCGCCAAACGCCAAGCGCTATGTGTTGTGCCGACCTGCGTTCCTGCCGCTTTTCGAGAACCACCCCTATGGGGTGACGGCGATTCCCTTTTCACGAAGGGATGCGAATAGCCAGCGACGTTTTCTTCGATCCGGCCCTTACGATCTCGCCATCGTTCCTGACGATAACCGTTACGCGTGGCTGGCACGAGGTGCTGGCGCCAGATGGATCGCCGGTTTCGCAAACGATAAACCCTCGTGGAAGAACTGGATGCTTGACAGGGCGCTCAAGTATCCTGCAACGCCAGCCGCATGGGCCGACATGCTGCCCTCACTCATTGACGCGAGCACGGTCGCGCCCTTTGTCAAAGGAGAGTGGCCGGCTCCCAATGAACGTGGTTTCGATGCGCCCGAGCGTCCCTACGTTGTACTGCACGTGGGTGCCAGCACCGCGCTCAAGCAATGGCCGGCGGCGCGTTGGCAGCACGTCGCGGCAGAGTTGCGCAACGCCAATTTCCACATCGTCTGGAGCGGTGCGGATTCCGAACGGCATGTGCTCGATCAGATCGCACCCCCGCAAGAGGAAGCCGTGCTGTTTGGTGGTCTGGACATCGGCCAGCTCTGGCACCTGCTGGCTGGCGCAGAGCTCCTGGTTTGTCCGGATACAGGAATCGCGCATCTGGCGCGCATCGTTGGCACGCCGACGGTCGCAATTTTTGGCCCGGGATCGGCCGTGGTCCATGGTGCAGGACTCTTTTTTGGCGCCGCTCCATTCAGTGCGGTGACCGTGGCAGACTTTCCCTGTCGCGATCAGGCGGTACTTTTTCGGCGTGATGTCCCCTGGGTGCGTCGCTGCGGGCGCAGCCTTGGGATCGGCCCTAACCAGTGTCCAGAGCCGCTTTGCATGCAGGCCGTGTCCGAGGCGGACGTCATGCACGAGGTGAATCCCCTTCTGGTTGGGACACGAGGCGCCGGGATCAGGGCCTAGTTCGGCGTCAGGACAAACTGCGTTGAACACTTCTTGAGGTGGCGGCAGGACGACCCAGCTACGAACAGGTCAGACGGACTTGCCCGATGCCAGGAGCGAGTTGACCTCGTCCTGCGTTGCGTAGCCTTGTTTGATCATCTGGGTCCCGCATATCGAGAGAAACTGGTTCAGCCGTTCAGGACTCCAGTCAAGCTCGGCGAGTCGCGGCCGGCGCTCGCGTGACTCGGCCCACTCGCGAGTATGCTCGGCAACGTAGCCTCGAAATCGAGCGGCCACCGCAGGTTCCAGCTTCAGATGCATGGCCAGTTGATCGGCAATCTTGTTGGGCTCATCGGTGAGTTGCCAATGGTCCACTTCCAGGTAGACCGAGTCAGGCAAAAGCGGCTTCACCCGGTCCCATTCAGCGCCGCATGCGGCCCAGTTAAGGCACGCTTCCTCGAGCGATACCTTGAAGTAGTTTTGCGCTGAAACGACGTTTTCGATACCGTCACGCTTCAAATAGAGAACTGCAGCCGTTGGCCATGCCTTGATCAAATAGGGCAGCGCGGCGATCGCCTCGACATTCACCGTCTTATCCAGAAGCCGCCTCGAGAATGGGAACAATGCTTTATCAAAGCGCTCGAACACGGCCAGCAATTCCCGGCGCAGACGGTCTTCCGGAATATTGGCGATCGTGTTTTGGGGGATGTCGAGCAGACCCCTCGATCGCAAGTTGGCGTAGTACTGAATGACGGTGTTGTCGATGGCCGAGATCAGGGGCGTTACGTGTCCTTCCGCCATGCCGTCAAAGCCCGCTGAATTGATCAAGGCGCGAACCAGGAACGATGAGCCGGTTCGCGGAGCGCCAACGATAAGAAGCGGCATCGGCAGTCGTCGCGGTCGCCTCACCGGGCGTGACTCGAATGCCAGCCGCATTTTCGCAAGTAGTCTGCGACGCAGCCCGAGATACACGCGGCGTGGGGTATAACGGCTAGACATATGCGCCTTCCCGGATCGTCACAACGGGCGCCTTAGCTCGGGTCGGTCGCAGCAAATTCGCAATCGTCCATTCACGCTATGGATTTGGCTTGCGCAGGACAACCACGGCCTGCCCGAGCGCAGCGGCATCCCAGGCCGTGTCACCGCCCGATACAAATCGCTCGATCTCAAATCCCAATCGATCGGCCCAGGTCTGAATGGCGTTTCTCTCGATAAATGTGTTGAGGTGGGATTGACCGGCGCTGCGCGTGACCTCGACGGTCGAGCGAAATACATCCCAATGTCCCTTTTCCGCAAACTCAAGAAATGAAAAGATGAGTTTGCCGCCAGGCTTGAGCACACGCAGGGTATCTTCAAGATAAAGGTAGGTTTCCGCGTGCAGCAGGTGCGTGAACAGACTGAATGCGCTGACGATATCGGCAGAGGAATCCGGCACCGGAATGCCGAGTGCCTGATGCAAGATGAAGTTGTAGCTCGGAGCCTTGGTTTTCGCGTAGTCCAAAAGCGAGCCGACAACATCGGTTCCAGTAAAGCTGATGTCGAATGATTTATGCAATTCAGCGGCGAGCCTGCCGCTGCCACATCCCAGATCCACGACGTGCATGCCTTGGCGCAGGCCGAAGGAAAGCAGGATTGCGGCCTCGATTTTTCCTACCCGTTCGTAGTCACCGCCCACGGCCAATGACATCGCTTCGTCGATCGGATGAGTAGCGACAAGCTGCGCAACGTAGCGCTCGTAGTCTTCCACGAAATGAAACTTCGCCATGGCCTTTAGGCCCCTATAAAGTACGACAGTGGGTGCGAATCCCGCAGGTGCAATCCGCAGGTGCAATCCTTTGCACCGCTGACCGATTCGAAGCATCAGAATTTCGCCACGTTGACAGCGCTCTTGCGACCGCCAGTCAAGCAAGTCGGCCAATTGTACCGGAGCCTCGTTGCGGAAGATCTCCGATGAGCCCACCCACCTTGACGTGCCGAAGAATCACGATGCGCACGGGCTGACCGGCAGCCTTTTGCGCCTTTCGATGAGATTCAAAAAGCGTGCGTGTCTGCGAGCGGAATCCTGCGACGAATGGACGTCGTATGGCGCCAGCCCCGTTGTATTTGCGTGCTAAAATTCCGAACGCATGCAGTGTCGGCAGCGGTCACTGATCAATGAACGTGCATCTTCTCGAAGACGTGAACCGTGAGGCATCCATCCAGTGAGCGCGGGCTAGCCGCAAGAAGAATGCGCGCCTTGCCAAAGTGCGGTTTGTGAAGACATCGATCCGTCATCTCAAACAATTAAACGAGAACCCCCGAGCCGTTTATGCCGAAACTCGTCCGCGCACGGGGATGGGTCTGATCCATTGCCCGTGCCTTCCTGATCAATTGCCTTGACGCTCGATCCTTTAGTTCCAACACACGTGAATCGCGCAAGCCATTCAACATTGCGGGCAATCGTGCCATGGCTGCTTGGCGTCCTATGGCTGTGTTTCGTTTGCTGGCGCATCTGGTTCTATGCACGCTCGACGCTGCAGCTCCCCGTTTATGACGCGTTTTCCTATTATGGCAAGGCTCATGCGATCTGGGATGACATCGCGCACGGGCTTCGGCTCAACCCGCTGAACATCGAGCCAAGCATCCGCCCTCCGGGTACATTGCTGATGTCGTACCCGTTCGGATTCCAGCTTGATTTCCATGGTTTTTACTTTCGATCGGTCTTTTTTCCGATATTCCTTATATTCGTATCGGTCCTGCTGGTTCTAAAAAAGCCGGGCCAGGTACTCCGTGATGGTGTCAGCAATGTTGCCCTTGCAGCGTTCCTCTCGACGCCGTCATTGCTGCTCCACTTTGATTTCGCCAACGATCAACCTCTCATCGTTTCTTATTGGGGACTGGTCGATGGATTCCTGATGGGACTTGCAGCCCTGGCCGCCGCGTGCGCGATCCGAAGTCTTCGGGATAAATCGCTCGCTTACGCGGTGGCAGGCATTGTCCTTGGCACTGTCATGATCTTTGTCAAGCCCGCCGGGGCGTTGTTGGCATTGCTTGGCGACTGCGCGATTTTATCGGGATGGCTCCTCTATGCAATAGCAGCGCTTAGGACTGCCAGGCAACGAGCTCCCGTCGTCGTCCAGACTTCGGCGTTGATTTTTTTCGGCCTGGCCATGTCGGTCGGTGCGATTCTCATAGCCAGGCATTCGCGTTATCTGGGCCCTGACAACATGGCGGTCGGCATCGCCTCGCTGCAAGTCCTGCGAACCGAATTTCCGATCCAGCTCTCTGAACTCTTCCCCCTCATGCAAAGCGGGCTCGGCCCGATCATTTTGGTGTGGCTCCTGGGATCCTTGGCAATCCTGCTGCCGAGCCTGATTCGGCGAAAGCGTCAGCACGGCACGCCTTTCGCATTGGCGACATTCGAAGTTTCGGTCGCCGCTCTGGTGCTGCTTGTTGGCGCCTGGTTCTGGATCTATGGATCGGGTGGATTTACCCAAATCCGATACTTTCTCCCGTTCGTGTTCATGGCCTGGATGTGGGCGCTCAATCCGATCGATGACGCGTTGGCAGAATCCGGCGCGCCCGTGAGGTGGATGTCTGCAGTGCTGATCGCCGCGGGCATATTCAACGTCGCCTTGCTCCTGTCCGTGCCCCAGCCGGCCAAGGCGTGGCAGCGGCTATCCGGCGTCGATCTCACCGCGGGTAGCTACCCACCCGGACTCGACCAGGCAAGACTTGTGGTTGCGGCAACTTCGGCCACAACGAGTCTTGTCCAGGTCTACTCCCTGAACCAAAGCGTCAATGACGCGATGTTCGAGTCGGTGTTCGATGCGCAATTGTTTGACAGAGCCGTCCCCAAGTTTGTTGTGCGCAGGCCGATCGACTGGCAACGACCCTCGACCTTTCATATCGAGGAGATTGCTGCATCCGACTATCTTCTCTTTAATCCGACTTACTGCCCTGCGGCCGCGCAAGCCGAAGCGACCGACGAAGTCACGACTTTCAACGACGAGGAGTTCCTGTTTTGCCGCTGGGCCTCCCGCCTTGATGCGGCGGATGGCATCGAACGGATTTCGTCTGAGCCTGAGTCAGTCCTGCTTAAGGTTGTCAATCAAGACGAGTTGCGCCATTCGCTGCAGGCGCTGGTCTTGTCCCACCACTGGCGTCCGGTTTTCACCTACGAGAACCCGCCGCTTTGGTGGTCAGAGGCCGACATCAACGCTGCGCTTACTGCGCAGATGGCCTTGGCAAAATCGATTCGGTTCGGGCAGGAATTCGAGCTTGGAGCCGCATCGATTGAGCGCAACAGGGATGACAAGATCACGTTCAACATCTGGCTTAGGGCTGCATCGCAACCGATGCGCGAGGACTGGAAGCTGATCATTCATGTTCTCGATTCGAAGGGCGAAGTGATCGCCAATCACGATACGCCAGCGGGGATCTGGGCAGTAGCCCCGGCGGACAAACCCTTCAGGTACATCAGAGTGAGCTTTGTCGTGCAAAAAGAAGCGCGAGAAATTGCGTTTGGAATCTACCACGATCACACCCTGCTTATCGCCGATGGCGGCAAGCGCGATTGGGGCGGCGGCAGACTGATCCTTGCATTGCCAAGTGTGCCTGGTCCGTGAGTGGGCGTGAGCTCTGAGAGCGAGGGGTGCCTGCGAGCCGTGCGATATAATTTCATCCCTGGAGCAGAAGAGCAGGTTCAGCACACTCTCGGTCACTTCAATGTCTCCCGCCGCGGGGAATCGTGCGTGTCATCGCCTTGTGTCGTTGAAGGGTCCAGATCGAGCTCCGACTCATTTGAAACGAATGCTGATCTGTGACTGATCCGCTGACGCTGACATTGCCCTGCGTCAGGGCAACTGCGGCCCTGCCGCGATTGAGGAGATTTTTTGATGCGTAGCTTCAAGACCCTGTTTGACGATTCCCTTCTGACGACCATGCAAAAGGGGGTCTTGGGTTACACGTACAAAGGCATAAGCTGCATGAAGTGCCCGCTTGATATGGCGTTATATACCAAGCTGATTTGGGAAATGAAACCCAAATCGCTGATCGAAATTGGAACACACGCGGGTGGAAGTGCACTCTGGTTTGCTGACACGCTCAATGCCGCTGGCCTCGATGCACGCATCGTGTCCATTGATTTCTACTCCGCAAGTGAAGTCACGGATTCCCGCATCGAGTTTCTCAAGGGAGATGTCCACAACCTGTCGCAAACCCTTACGCCGCAAAAGCTGGCCGCCCTTCCTCGACCGTGGCTTGTGATCGAAGATAGCGCGCATACCTACCAGAGCTGTATCTCGACGCTGGAGTTTTTCAGTAAAGTCTTGCGTCCAAACGAAGTTCTTGTCGTGGAAGATGGCGTGCTGGACGACCTTGGCATGACGCAAGACTATGACGGTGGCCCGAATCGGGCGCTGGCGGAGTTTCTTGCCAGATCAGACTGCCGCTTTGAGGTCATGACCGAGTACTGCGACTGGTACGGAGTCAATGCGACCTACAATCCAAACGGGTTTCTGAAAATGACGTAAGAGGGCCGACGCTGCACTTAAGCGAGGTGCGAGTCTGGCACTTCCAGGTTCAATCGATGCAGCATTCGCAACGGCACCTAGCGTGTCCATTTCTCCAGGTAGGTTGCCGCATAATCGAAGCCCTCATGCTGCGCGGCGAATGGAATGAGTCTCTCCAGGGCATGAAGTACAGTGCCGTCGATCGGCAACGGCTCGACGGGAAGCTCGTCGATCGTCAAGCCAAGGTGATACAGCGGGCGGAGGGCCTGCGGCCTGGCCCAGAACATCGTACCGATCGGGAAATCGAAGTGAGCCGGTAGGGGAAGCTGCAGTCCCATGCGACGGGCAAGATGTTCTGCGATCTCGCGATTCTCATCCCAGTCGTTAAGGTGGGGGTCTTCCGCAAAAACAAGGCCGAGTTTGGGTTCTGAAGCGAACGTCTCCATGATGACCCCCATCATGTTGTGCTCACCGCCCAGAAGATTTTCCCACAGAAAATTGCGCCACGAGTCGCCGACCATCGAGTCGACGTGAGGACTGCGCTTGCCGTGGAAGTGGCCGACGATGTCATAGGCCAGCAAAGTTTCTATTTCCACGTGCGTCAGCATCGAGCCAATGTCGCGCCCGCGGTTGGGAACAACCGCCACCGTGGCGTTCTGATCGGGAAAACCCTGCAAGATCCCTGAAATCACGTCCGCCGCCTGTGGCGTCGTCGTGGTCAGGAACAGATCGACCTTGCTTCCGCCACCAGCCAGGCGCGAGAGAAAGTCGTCGAGCAGGTCGGGATAATGAAAATGACAATGAATCGCGATGCGCAGATCTTGATTGGCCCTGGTTACGACGCGCGGGCGGATGATCTGGTGTTTCCAGCGGCCATCCGGCTCGCCATGCCGAATGTAGTGCGCAAGCGGATCTTCGCCTTCGGCTTCTACAAAGTCCGGATTTTCGGCGGCGTAGATGAGGGGATGGAAGCCTTCGATTGGCCGGCGCACCAGGAGTCCAGTGAGCGGTCGGCCTCTTGGCGCCGCAAGGCGCGACTGGTGGACGTAATTCTTGAGCGCCGTGTCCTTGTCGGTGCCGGCCTGTTGCGGGCTGGAGTAGAGCCTGGCGTTGAAGCGGCCGCTTTTCGCGATCGTGTCGAACGACGCCTTCTCAAGCCGTGCCGGTTGAATGGCCGAACAGGCCAGCGCGTCCAGTGAGTCGACATAGCGCGCCATGTCAAAATGACTTTGCGCAATCAAGCGCATCTGCTCGGACAGTGCCGCGAGGCGATTGCGGTCATGCGCGAGGTCCATGATCAGTTCTGCGGCACGCTCCGCGTCCAGATACGGCACCACAAGCGGCCTTGTTTCAGCGATCGAATTCAATATCTCGGCGAAGCCACTTGCCTGATCAAAGCAAATCACTGGAATTCCGCGAAACGCAGAATCGATCGCGACGTTTGGCAACGGATCAAGCCGGGAGGAAAGAAAGTACAGGTCTGCCCGATCGTAGATCGGCTCGAGGTCATCGAACTCTCCCAAGAACGTGAAGGAGTCGCCGATGTGCGAGCGTCTGATTTGCTCGTTCAGAAAGTCCAGGTAGTACGCCTCGAAGTCATAGCACTTGCCCACCCATACAAACTTGACCTTGAGATCGGGTCTTTGGCGTCGAATGCTGGCAGCCGCGAGGATGAAAAACTCAACGCCTTTGCGCATGGTGATCGTGCCCACGCCGACGACCACGATCGAGCCATCATGGGGCGGCAGGAGCGTCAGGTCCCCGCTGGGCGGTGCACTTGTGCTCGCCGATGGCTCGTTATCAGGCAGCCTGCAGAGTCCTTGCGGCAGAATACGATAGGCCCGTGCTGCCAGGTCCCGATAGTCGTGCAGCGCGGAGTCGGCAACGATCTGAGCGGAAAAGACGATTTCCGAGGCGGTTCGAAATAGCGCATAGAGACTGCCCAGGGGCCGCGCACTGCTGGAGAACTCGTGAATGAGCGCGACTGTCGGTATGTTTCTTTCTTCAAACGCCGACACGAAAAAGCGCGTCTCCATGGTGTTTGCAATGACATACTTGGGCGTGTAGCGTTCGGCGAGGCCAGCGACCAGTGCACTGCAGGACTTCTCGTCAAAGACAAAATCGTTGGCGAGCAGGACGACGCCAGAGGAGACCTGATTGAAGGCTGCCTGAATCGGGCCGCCTCGCTTGAGCAGAACAATGACGTTGTAGCGCTGCTGAAGTTCGCGCGCAATATTCCACCCGAGAATCGCTCCGCCTGTGCGCGTCGCCTCGTGGACCGCGACGATGACATTCTCGCGACCAGCGATGCGGCGAAATTCCGGCGCGGCAGTTTCCAAGCCGGCAACCTGTGGCGTGCTGCCTTCACCTGCGATATCGGTGTATTTCCTTTCGAGATTGCGCTCCCGGTACCGAAGTCGGGCGGTCTGCAAGGCACGAAGCGGCTTTGTCACCTTCCAGGAGTTCGATGCGCGGATATCGGCGATTTCGGCTCTCAAGGCGCCGATCAGGCGATCGCGCGGGTCGGCCAAAGCAAGCGTGGTCGGACTCAGCAAATTATTTCCTGCGCCGCGGAACGCCAACTGCAGGTGCTGATGCCGGATCTGATCCCCAAGCAGCTTCATTTGCGCGATCGTTTGCTTTTCACGAGCGACATACTCGGTCATGAGGATTCGCTGCTGCTCAACCTCCTTGCCGAGCGAGTTGGCGCGATCGAACGCGATCCAGTGCTGACCCAGTTGCTGAAATCGATCCCTCAGTCGGGCAGCCGCGTTCTGTTCCAGGCCGCAAAGGGCTTCGATCATCGGTGGCACATCCGGGCCGATCGCCGCGATCCCCAGTCCGTGGCCGTGGGCAAACTGAAAAGTCGGATAACGCGCCTCTATCTCTGCCCAGAACTTCCATACGCCGAAATCCCCCTCGCGGACTTCAGTGTCATGAAAAAGCACGACGCCTCGCGCAGACAGCTTTGGCAGCCAGGTTTCGAAGTCCCCTTTCACGGCCTGATAGGTATGCAGGCCGTCGATGTGGAGCAGATCGATCGACTGGTCTGCGACATGTGACGCCGCTTCATCGAAGGTGAGCCGGATCATTTCAGCAATTCGGCCATAGCGGGTTTTGACGAATGCCTGCAGGTCTTCGAACACGCTGTCGTCGTAGCGGCCTGCGTGTTCGTCGCCTTGCCAGGTGTCAATCGCGACACAGCGCCCGTCGATCGCCGCACGCTGCATGGCCTCGCAAAACGCGGCGTACGAAACGCCGTTGTGCGTTCCCAGTTCGACGATCATGCGAGGACGTATCGCAGTCACAAGCCAATGCGCAAAGGGCACGTGGCCCCACCAGGCGCTCATGTATCCAATGCGAGTGGGGGTCCAGAATACGGGGTCCAGACGATCGTCGGTCAAGAGGTCTGCCAGCGAGCTGAATGTGGCCTCGCTTGTATTTTTGGGTTGCATCGTCGCTATTTCGCGTTACTCTTCAATTCAGGATTTCAACGAATTCTGGTTCACGGCGCCAGCTGGTGCTTGGCAAGACCGCCACATCATCGGCCAAGGAAGGAACTCGAGTCGGTACGGGTCGCAAGCGCTCGCCGATTGCAGCGTTGCGAGCTGACGGCCATGCGGCAGCTAGCGCAAGCCGATGGTGTTGGTCGAGTGCTGCAGCCACCGCTTCAATCTGCTCTTCGAGTTCCACCAAAAGCCCCGGTCCGGCTTTCGACAAATTAAAGTGGAGTCGCGCCAAAGATGGCTCTCGTCCGAATATCCCGGGCTTTCCCACTGCGTGGACGCGCGGATCAACTCCATTTGAGCATACTGCGCAAGTGAAATCATTCCGTCAGGGTAGAAGCGCCAGCAATCCAGGGGATAGCGATGCTCGGGCCCGCCCGAGGGTGCAAGGATGCAGCAGATGCCGCCGGGCTTGAGTACGCGCGCAACCTCGAGCATTGTGATCCAGAAAAACTGGATGTGTTCGAACGCCTGACCTGAAACAACAACGTCTGCAGAATTGCTTTTGACTTCTTTCCAGACATAGGGCGTTTGCAAAACCAGATCGACATTGTTGCCCGGAGCCATGTCGAGGCCGACGTAATTCCATGTCGGATTTTCGAACAGGTGTCGGTAGCTGCCATTGACGTCCTGGCTACCTAGGTCGAGGATTTTCATGTGTTCGCCGCTTCTTTGAGCCAGGTACTCATCGCGAAACGCCGTCATATTTGCCATTGAGCTCTGATGCAAGGTGTTTTCTCCTATCCCTCGATTTCTGTCACTTGCACATGGGTGCGCAACATCGAAATGCCAAGCACACCATAAACCGGTCGAAGTGACTCGCAGCGAAATGCTGCCGCATCGTGGATCCAATGGTGCTGAACGTGAGCTTCGGCCGTGCCGTCCGCGAGCGCAATGGTGATCGTGTAGTCCCCGCTGCCAAGCACAGGCATCACGAACACGAAGTCCGCCTGGACCTGACGACCGGCAATGGCCTCGGTCGGGTTGACCTGATCGCGCAGGTAAATCGTCTCGCCGAAGAGCCCTTGCCCCAACCTGTCTTTCACGAGGAAACCTACGATAGGGGAATCGAGAGCTTGGTACACGCGCGCGATCACGCGCAATGTGACCTGTTCCCCACCCGTGACCCAACTCAGCGGACTGTTCTTGTCATCAAGTAGCAGCACTTGCGTGATTTTCCCGCCGCCTTGGCCAAACGATTCGGCGGTGGATTCGGAATTCATGGAGGAGGACGGCGTGTCCGGCTTTGTCTTATCCCTGCCCTCTGTCGCTATAGCGACGTCATCAAGACTGCCCTCGCTGCCTAATCGAGCGCTCACGCCTTGGCCTACCTGCGTCTCGTAGAAGGCCTCCAGATAATGGCCACAGACGGTCTTGGGCACACCCCGTTCCAGTACCCGGCCGTTATCCAGCCAGACAACTTCGTCGCACAGGTTAAGCACGCTGGTCGTGTCGTGACTGACAAAAAGGATGGTTCCCCGACCCATGAACGAGCGCAAAAAGCGCATGCATTTCTGCGTAAAGAAGGCGTCGCCGACGGAAAGGGCTTCATCGATGATCAAGATATCCGCATCGACATGGGCAATAACCGAGAATGCCAGCCGCACCATCATGCCGCTCGAATAGGTCTTGACGGGCTGTGATATGAATTCCCCGATATCGGCAAACCTGGCGATCTGCGAAAAGCGCGTGTCGATCTGTTCCTTGCTCAAGCCTAAAACGGAGGCGTTCATGTAGACGTTTTCCCTGCCGGTAAACTCCGGATTGAATCCCGAGCCCAACTCAAGCAGGGCAGCTACGCGGCCGCGCACTTCGGCGTGACCCGTGGTGGGGTTAAGAGTCCCACAAATCAATTGCAGGAGCGTGGATTTGCCGCTGCCATTGCGTCCGATTATGCCAATGGTCTTTCCCTGGGCGATCTCGAGCGAGACTCCATGCAATGCCCAGAAATCATGGAAATAGGTCTTCGGACCAACGCCAACCAGCCTTTGAAGACGCGGGATGATCCACTGCTTGAGCCGATCCTGGGGTCGCGCGTAAATCTGGAAACACTTCGACAGATTGGTGACACGAATCGCGGGGCTGTGGTCAAAGGACATCGGCAAAGCCCTTCCGTGTCTTCTGGAACCATGCGAAACCGAGCCACGCAACGGCGAGTCCGACAGTGAACTCGACGAGGAGCAGTGCGAAGTCGGGGCTTCTGCCGAAGTAGAGGACTTCGCGCCCCTGCTCGATCGCGGGGGTCAGCGGGTTCAGTGACAGCAGCGGGCGTACGCGTTCGGGCCACGCCGCCGCGGGATAGAAGATCGGCGACAAGAACATCAGGAGCGTCGTTGAGACGCCAATGACCTGGGAGACATCGCGCAAGTAAACGCCAAGCGAGGCGAGCAGCCAGGTCAATCCCAGAATCAGGAGCACAAGCGGCAGGACCACGAGCGGAAAGTACAGGACCGTCAGGTGCGGAACGCCAAAAAAGACGAGGTAAGCGAAGAGCCAGACGGCGAGGCTCACGAACATGTGGAACAAGGAAGACCCGAGCACCACCCAGGGCAGAATTTCAAGTGGGAATACGACTTTCTTCACGTAGTTCGCATTGCTTAGAATGATCGATGGCGCGCGGTTGATGCACTCGGAAAAAACATTGAATACCATCAGTCCGGCGAACAGGATGAGCGCAAACGCCGTCTTGGAAGTGTTGTCCGAGTTCCAGCGTGCCTTGAATATGACGCTGAAGACGAAGGTATAGACGGTGAGCATCAAAAGGGGGTTAAAGAGTGACCAGAAAATCCCGAGAAATGACCCGCGATATCTTCCGAGGACCTCCCTTTCCACCAGGACTTTGATCAGTCTTCGATTGTGCCAGAAGCTAAAGACAGCTTCCTTTGGCGAAATGGAGAAGATTTGCATGGGGATTTGATTGAAGAGGAAGGAGGGTGTTCGCCGGTGCGAAGACCGTCCTACTCGGATCGCAGCAGGACATTGACGGAGCCACCATCAGGGATGGCCTGGTTCAATGCTTGCGACGACAGTGGCAAAGTCTTCCCTGTTGCGACTTCTCTCATGCTGTAGCCCGAATCAGCAAGCAGCGTTAGCATTGCGTCGAATGCTTCGGCCTGACTCTTGAAGAGATACGGTGCCATCTCGAGCAGGATCGTCGGTTTGAATCGCGCGAGCGTATCGCGCGCCCCCTGGAAGACCGCCGGCTCATGGCCATCGACATCGATTTTGATGAAGTCGATGCGGGTGAGATTCCGGGATTTGACCCACGCGTCGAGCGGAATCGCGATCGCGCCGTCAGTGGACATGAGGCGACCCTTGTGAATGTCGTGCAGGTCGGCAGACTGCTCCAATGGCCAGCTGGAAAAAATCTCGGCATCGAGCTTGTCACCGCCCGCGGCGACGAGCATCGCCTGAACCGGCACAACGCGCGCAACCAGTTCGGCATTGAGGGCAAGGTTCTGCCGCAGCTTGGTGATGGCGAACGTGGTTGGCTCGAACGCGATGACCTGGCCCGTCTGCGATACGAGTTGGGCAAGGGGGAGCGTGTGGGCGCCAACGTTTGCGCCGATATCGAGAACGGTGTCACCCGCACGAACCAGCTTGCGGTATAGCGCGAGCGTCTTGGGCTCGAACCCGCCCAGGAGGTAGATCGAGAAATCGATGCCTTCCTCCAGGTTCAATAGCCACAGGATGCCGCCTCGTCGCGCCTTCACCGTCGTTGACTGCCCAAAGAGCTTGCGCACGCCCGCGACGACCAGAAAGGCGGCGCGCGCCAACGCGATTTTTTGCGCGGTCTTCATCGAGCGCCGGCGCTGCCTGCTCTCGCCAATGGCGTTGATGCCACGCGCGTGATGACGATCAGGATGCGAAAACCGAAAAGGCGCCCGATGAGAGGTGCAATCCGTTCCTCCAGAGACAGGATCCGCCGTGCCATCGACGCGTTAACCAGCGACCACGAGCGAAATCCACCGGACAGCGGATAGGCGAACAGACTTAACCAGCTGACGTCTTCGATTTTCAGTTCGGGAAAAGCCGCTTGAAAACGGCGCCTGTGCCGGGTCATCAAAAGGGTCGGTATGGCCTGATTGGCGTCAAACGGGGCCCGGCCCGAGTCGAGCGCTCCGTCCTCCAGGGGATCCGCGCTCATGATCACGGGTTCAGGATGAAAAAGACGAAAGAACAGCGAACTCGCTGGCGAGATTCCAGGTTCCAGCAGGACCAGGCGGCCGCCGTCTTGCAGCACGCGACTGGCCTCCTTGAAAAATCGGATCGGTCGTTCAACATGGTGCAAGACGTCGACCATGACGATGTTGGCGAAGCTTTTATCCGCAAAGGGCAGCGCCTGGGCATCTGCAGCCGCATCAAGCCACGCGGCTGGAACGATGTCTGTGGATACGACATCCGGCAGGAATTCCTTCAGATTGCCCGACCCGCCGCCGATTTCCAGTGCGCGCCCGGGCACGCAGTGGGCAACAATTTGCCGGTAATAGTCCGTGTAGATGGTACGAAGGACAGGTTTTTCTTGCCAGATCGTCCGGTGTTCGGCCAGGATTTCGTGTGACATCAGAGCGCTTTGAGTTTACGAAATGCAAAAAACACCATGCGCAACAGTAGCCAGCCGTGTTGGAATCGCGAAATTTGCGTCTCGCCGTAGGTTCGGCTTGCGTAACGGATCGGAATCTCGATGACCTTCAAGTTCAGTTTCGAGGCACCGAAGATCAGGTCGAAATCGCCAAAAGGGTCGAACTCACCGAAGTAGGCACGATTCGCCTGGAGCATTGTATAGTGCCTGCGGCTGATGACCTTGGTGCCACACAAGGTGTCGGTAAAGCGCTGATTGAGCAGCCAGGTGAACAGTTTGGAAAATGCCAGATTCGCGAGGAAATTGAGGAAGCGCATGGCGTCGTCTTCCATCGGATAGACGAGCCGCGAGCCGTTGACGAATTCGGCCTTGCCAGAGGCCATCACGTCGTAGAATTTCACGAGCGATTCCGGCGGCACGGTAAGGTCGGCGTCAAGGATCATCAGGATCTCGCCTGATGCGGCGCCAAAGCCCTTGCGCACGGCGTCGCCCTTGCCCTTGCCGTCTTGCGTCAGCACCTTGATATCGACGTCGGGATAGGCCGCCTGCACACGATAGGCTTCTTTTAGCGTGTCGTCCTGGCTATGGCCTTCGACGAAGATGACTTCCATGCGCTCGCAAAAGCGCGGCAGCCGCGTGATCGCGGATTCGATATTGCCGCGCTCGTTGCGGCACGGGATCACGACTGTCGTTGATGGGGCGGGCAGCATCGGCTGGCCAAGCGGTCTTGCCACGAGATAGCTGCGCAGGCAGAGCCTGCGAATCCCCGGCAGGGGAGCAATATAGCTGTTGACGAGTCGGCCAAGGCCAAACAGCTTGCGCGGCAGCAGCTGGCGCCACTCTCTTTTCACCACTTCGAAGCCGCCAAGGTCGAGCAGGTTTGCGATGTCCTCTGAGGACAGCGCGTTCTGCTGCGTTGTGGGCATTTGCAAACCGCAGGCACGCGCCAGCGCGAGAATCGGTTCCCAGAGGCGGGAGTAATAGCTCACGATGAGGCGCGTGTCGCGGTGGCACAAGGCGTGAAGTGACCGGACCGTGGCCTGGCAGTCGTCAAGCGAGCCGATCGCGTCCGACATCAAGATGACATCGAATTTTTTTTCCAGCGCGCCCAGTGCCGAAGCGTCCTCGATGTCGCCGACGATGAACGAAAGCTCGGGATGCTTCTCGCGAGCCACTGCGATCATGGCAGGGCTGAAGTCGACGCCGACCCCCTCAGATGGCGCAAGCGCGGCAAGCGCATATCCGGTGCCGCATCCGAGTTCCAAAATCCGCGAACCTGCAGGGATCAGAAATTGAAGATACTTGAGGTCTTCCTGATAGAAAAAGCGGTTGCGCTCGATCCATCTGTCACGCTCAGGCGCGAGTTTCTCGGCGAGCGAAAATATCTGGTGCTTACGCGATGAAACTTCGGGAAGCGCTGCGTTCATTGGAAGGGATGCTTGCTGGACATAGGACCGGTGTGCTTGGAGTCTTGAGGGTGAACTCTCCCTGGCGCCAGACGGCTGATACGAACACCGCCCAGGTCAGCCCAAAGCGCAGAGCATTCTATCTCAGAGCGACGGCGGTCCCGGGCCCATGCCATTGATCATCCCGTCGGGTGCATCAAGGCAGGCTCAATGCGAACCCTTGAGGGTCTGGATCGAGCTCAGCGGCGGGGCCACGTTGGTCGAGTATTCAGGCACCCAGCGGCGCAGGTCTCGTCTCACTTCTTCGTCGGGCACGACGCGCCTTTGGCCGAGCCAGGCAAGCAGCTCATCGAGCCACTCAGGCGCTACATCGCGGGCCTTGGCGATGCGAAGTTTCGGATGATGCGTGGGCAGGGTCGTTTCCGCGTCGGCAAGCAGCTCTTCAAAGAGCTTCTCGCCAGGTCGAAGCCCGGTGAACTGGATCTTGACCTGCTCTTCGGTCAGCCCGTGCAGCTGGATCAGGTCGCGCGCGAGATCAACGATGCGAATCGGCTTGCCCATATCGAGGATGAAAATCTCCGCGCCTTCGCCCATGCACGAGGCCTGCAGCACGAGTTGAGTCGCCTCAGGAATGGTCATGAAGTACCGCGTGATCTCCGGATGAGTCACGGTCACGGGACCCCCACGTGCGATCTGCTCCTGAAACTTCGGCACGACGCTGCCGTCGCTACCGAGCACGTTGCCAAATCTCACGGTTTCGAACGCCGTGCCGGGGTAGTTGATTTGCAGTGCCTGGCAGACCATCTCGGCAAGTCGTTTGGTTGCGCCCATGACGTTCGTCGGATTTACGGCCTTGTCGGTTGAGATCAGAACAAAGCGGCGAACCCCATGAACGGCGGATGCGCGCGCAATGCGGTAGGTGCCAAGGACGTTGTTGCGTACCGCTGACCACGCATTGACCTGTTCCATCAACGGCACGTGCTTGTAGGCTGCCGCATGAAACACGACAGCGGGAGAATAGCGGCCGAGGATATCGTCAAGCAGGATCGAATCCTTGACGTCGCCCGCGATGGGAAGAAACGCAAGCTCTGGAAGATTGGTTCTTACCTCCTCTGAAATTCTGTACAGCGCGAATTCAGACTGGTCCATGGCGATCAGCAGCGCAGGATGAAATTTCGCGATCTGGCGGCAAAGTTCAGAGCCGATTGAGCCGCCCGCCCCCGATACCATGATGACCTGGTCCGACAGCAGGGCAGCAACCTGCGGGCTGTCGATTGAAACCGCCTCCCGGCCGAGCAGATCCTCCAGATTGATATTGCGGATCAGCGGCAGAAACGGCATGCCGGCATCCAGGCCGGTCAGGGAGGGAAGGACCATGACCTTCAGGCCGTTGTGGACGCATAACTCGAACACCTGCTTTTGCGCCTCAAGCGACGCCGAGGGGATGGCGACAATGACATTGGTGGCGTTGTAATGCTTGGCCCAGCGGGGCAGATCACGGATTGGCCCGAGGATCGTCCAGCCGTTGAGATTGCGCCCGTGCTTGGTCGGATCGTCATCGAGCAGTCCGACCAGGCGCCATTCGGTTGAGCGTGACAGTTCCCGCGTGAGTGCGGCCGCTGCCTGGCCAGCACCGACGATCAACACCGGCTTGCCCTGGGCCAATAGGCCGCCATATCGGTAAAACTCCTTGCTCGCCCGATAACTGATGCGCGCGCCTCCCATGAGCATCAGCTCGAGAACCGGCGTGAGAAAGAGGATCGTTCGCGGCACGGTAGGCGTGGGGTGCAAGACGACGACTGCAATGACCGTCACGATGCCGCCCATCGTCACCGCCCTGATGATCCTCAGAAAGTCCGGCAGGCTCGCGAACAGCCAGAGCCCGCGATACAGTCCACAGGCGCGAAACGATATGCCGTGGATCAGCATGATCAAGGGTAGAAGAATCAAGCCTGTGTGGGCAAAACCGTAGGGCACCAAGCCTTCGAAGCGCAGCAGGTAACTGCCGCCCCATGCGATCGCGCAAGTCGTCAGGTCATATCCGAACGCAGCCAACTGCAGTAGGGTGCTCCTACGAATCATGTTCAAGCCCTGCCTGAAGAAATCGTTTCCACCGGACCTCGACATACGTCGCGACAACCAGAAGCAGGATCGCTTCAAGCACAAGGCCCGCAATCAATTCGACTCCCGAACGGTGCTGCAGAAAGAGCGCACCGCCCGCAGTCGCGATCATCATGCCCAACCATAGCAGGGCCGATTGCCCGTGCGTGTAACCGCTTTGTATCAGCCGCTGATAAAAGTGCTCGCGATGCGCCTGCCACACACGCTCGCCACGAGCCAGCCGACGCAACAAGGTCAGACTCGCGTCGGCGATGAAAGGGGCAAAGACCAGCGCCGGAAACCAGGCCGGCCAGACCAGCGCATGCCAGCCGTAGTAGCCAAGCACGCCCATCGAGAAACCCGCCGGGATCGATCCCATGTCGCCCAGGAATATTTTGGCGGGATCCCAGTTGAAGTAGAGGAACCCGAGACCGGCGCCGGCAAGCGCCGCCGAAACTGTCGCGAGTCCGGCATTCGTGCCCAGGGCGGCAATGGCGTAAGTGCCAAATCCGACCACCATCATGCTGCCCGCCAGGCCGTTGGAGCCGTCCATGAAGTTGAAGAGGTTCGTGCCCCAGACGATGGCAAAGAACCAGACCAGCGTCACGGGCCACGATACCGAGGAAGGCGGCAACAGGATCAGGGCCGCGGCGACCAGGTGGACGGCCATGCGTGCGCGCGCCGACAGGGTCGTTCGATCGTCCCACCAGGACACGAGGGCCAAAAGCGCGAGGCCCATGTCGAATCGAAGCCAGTTCGGCGCCAACGATATCGAAGAGAACAGGACGACCGGCAAGATCCCCCAGCCGCCGCAGCGGGGGATCGGCGCCAGGTGCAGCGATCGGCTATTCGGCTTGTCGACGGCCAGTTTCCACGCCAACCCCGAGCGCAGCAGCAATAGAAGAATTGCCGCACAGGCAAGCGCGGCACAGATGAAATGGATCAGAACAGGCATCTTGAGTTTTGCATCAGTGCGAGTTCATGGCTTTAACGCCTGCGCCAGGCCGCGGGCAAGGCTCACCTTCGGTCTCCAGCCGAGTACGGTCGCAATATGCCCGGTATCGAGGCGCAGTGGCGTCGTGAGGCGCATCACCGATGCTTCGCGGCCGGTGATTTTTCCAGCTATCCTGAGCATGGCAGTCGGTACCGGGAGCAGGCGCGCGGGCCGCCCGAGCGCGACGCCGATGGCATGCACCAGCTCTTTCACCGACGGCGTTTCCTCGTCGGCGACGTGAAACGTCTCTCCTGGCGCGCCTGCATGTCGCAGGCAGGCGAGCACGGCATCGATGAGATTTTCCATGCCGATCAGGCTGCGCTTGGCCGTGGCGCAGCCAAGCGGCAGTGGCACACCGCGTGCCACCGCATCCGAAAGACTCTTGAAGTTGGCGCTAACGCCAGCGCCGTACACCAGCGGCAGCCGCACGATCGTGGGGTTGAACATCGGCGACTTCATGGCAAGCAAGGCCTGCTCGGCTTCAAGTTTCGAAATTCCGTACGGATCGGTGGGGCAGGGCGTATCGGATTCGCGCCATGGCCGTCCCGGCTCGACTTCTCCCAGGGCCTTGACGGTTGAAATGAAGATGAAACGCGATACGCCGCTTGCCTTGGCAGCGCGGGCCAGCCTTACGGTCGCGTCAAGGTTGGTGCTGCGGTAACGCTTGAGCGCATCCTTTGGCCCTTCGTTCATCTGGTGCACACGGGCGGCAAGGTGAACAACCGAGCGTGCGCCCTCAGGAAAGACTGCCTCGATCTCGTCGAAATCACTGCGCACCTGTACCCATTTTGTCGATTGCGGCGAGAGCAACGCTTGCCGCGTCAGGCCGACCCAGGAAACCCCATCGACATCGAGCGCGCTTGTCAGTCTCTTTCCGATCCAGCCGTTCGCCCCGCTCACGACCACTTGCGCTAGCACGCGCGCCATCCGTGCAATCGAAAAAACTGCACCGCCGAGCGCAAGAACAAGGTGACATGGCGCAGGCCCTTTTTTGCCGCATGACCGCCGCGATGCATGATTCTGACATCTGGCACGTAGGCGAGCCTTGTGCGCCTGGATATGCGAAGGCTCAGATCGTAGTCTTCGAAGTAGAGAAAGAAGCGAGGATCGAAGCCTGCTATAGCCACGAGTGCATCGGTTCGACAGAACATGAAGCATCCGCTCACGAGGGGAGGATCAAGCACGATCGATTCCATGTCGATCTCGCTTTTCATTTCGTAGGCAGCCAGTCGCCGGTAGAAGATGCGACGCAGAAGCGCTGGCGCGAAGCCACGCAGAAACAGCACGCAAAGGGTCGGATAGCGCCGACACAGATACTGGAGTTGACCATCGGGCGAAGTCGTACGTGGGACGAGCACGCCGAATTGCGGATGCGCATCGAGCCATGCGATGGCATTCACCAGGGAATCATCGGCCAATTCGACATCCGGATTCAATACGAGATGATAAAGGCTCCGAGCTTGGGAAATGGCGAGGTCGTGCCCGCGGCCAAATCCAATATTGCCGTGGCCCGAAATCAGACGCAAATCCTCAAAGGGCGTGAGCGCTTTCCTTGCTTCAGGATGCTCGGCGAAGTTGGGGCTTCCGGATGGATTATTGTCGATGAGCCACACCGTGGTTGGCCTGCTCGCGCGTTGTATCGCCTGATGAAGCGTTGTGAGCGTAGTGGCGAGGACGCCGATGTCAGGCTTATAGACAACGATCGATACCGAGAGGAACGGCGGATCCATAGGGTGCAGCGGGACTTCGATCGCGCATTTTAGCAAGAGCGCCGGCGAATCCGTCGCAAAGTGCCCAAGCGACGCCTCATTTCGTTGCGAATTGGACTTGTTCCTCGGCGAGGCCCATGCGCATCCAGCCTGACATTCGCTCGATCATCTCCATTGTGCGCAGCGAGCGCGGCGGTGGCTGCCCGGATTGCTCGAGCGAGGCCCCGGCAGAGAGTTTCTCGATTCTCGCGCTTGAATGGAGCAGGTTGGCGGCGTCGCGCGCACTGTAACGGGTCCGGGTTGGGGTCATGCCGGCTTTTGCGATCGCCAGTCTTAAGGCCCGGGGAGTGAATACCGTGAGATGCCTTGGGGGTTCAAGGCCGCGCCACGACTTGCGAAACTTGCGATGTCCCCAGGAAGACGCGTTCGGTGTGATCGCGACAAAATCGCCCCTGGGCTTGAGGATTCGCGCACATTCCCTTAACAGCCCGATCGGATCGATGACGTGTTCGATCACGTGCGACATGACGATCGCGTCAAAGGAGGCCGCGGGCAGCAGCGCTTGGCGCAGATCGCCAAGACGCACGTCGAGCCCCCGCGCCTTGGCAGTGGCAACAGCATCCGGGTCGAAATCGATGCCAAGCACGTTCCATCCGGCCTTCTGAAGTGCGAGCAGCTGATCGCCTGCGCCACAGCCGATTTCGAGCACGTGCCCTGACTTGCGCCAGGGCAGGTAGAAGTAGTTGTGCAGTGCGAACTCGGTACGGGTCGGCGAGAATCGCAGCAGGTGGCTTGCGAGTTGCAACGCAAGGCTCTGGCGGTGCGGATAGCCCAGGCGACGGCTGATCATCGCATCGCGGACCCGCTCGCCAAGCGTATGGGTCATCTCGAATCCGGCCTTGTGCGTGTAATACCCTTCATAAGCGAGCGCAAGGTCGTCCGGATGCGGCATCGGGTCAAGCCAGAATGCGCCGCAACGGCCACTCGTGCAGCGCTTCATATGCCAACGGCCCGGCGCCCCGTAAAGCGAATCGCGAAGGTCTGAATATTCCTCGATGCCGGTCGATCCACAGATCGGGCAGTTGCTTTGCGCAACGGTTCTCATTTCAACACTTTAAGGAATCTTTCTGAGGTGCTGGGTCCAAAGGCCGCAAGCTGCCACAGCATAGGTAGTCGCAAGCACATAGGTAAGTACTTCGGTCCAGCCCGTAGTAAGTAGTTGTGCGGACGCGAATATCGCCACGAGCGCCACGCCTTCGGCGAACGCAAGGAGCCCGCGCCCAAGTGGCGCGCCGGGAAACACGCGCTTGGTGATGACAAGCAGTGCAAGGGCATCCATCAAGGTGCGTACGGTCCAGCACCAGGCTGCGCCGGTGATGCCGAATCGCCAGGTTAGAAATGTCAATGCGGCGACGTAGAGCGGCAGTTCGATGAGGTGAAGTTTTGCCGTAGCGTCAGCACGACCTGCGGCCTGGATCGAGGCAAAGGGGATTTGCGCGACGCAGTTACCGAAAAGGCCAATGGCGAGAATTGCGCCCACCGTGGCGCTTTCGGTCGCAAATTTCTGACCCATCCAGAATTTCAGGATCGGGCCGGATGCGGCCGCCATGACAACGCAAAACGGCAGACTCACGAGGGCGCCCGCAAGGAGCGCACCTTGTGACGTCCTTCGAATATTCAGTCCATCGGCATGAGCCCGTGCGAGTACCGGAAAGATGGTTGCAGCGATCGCGGCCGGAATGAGCAGGAGTCGCAACGCAGCCTCCTGCGGCACAAAATAATGTGCAGCAGCGGCAAGCGACACGATGCCTGCAATCATGAAGCGATCGAACGTCACCATGAACGGCCCGATCACGTTTGACACCGTGAGCCAGCCGCCCTCGCGCAGTAGCGGAAAAATGGCGGGTTTGTCAGGTGCGGGAAGACTCGGCGGAAGACTGCGATAGGCGAGCGCGGCGTGCGCGAAAAAACCTGCCACTCGGCCCGAGGCGACTGCCGCGGCGAGGGCGGGCAGTCCGTGCGAGAACGGCAGGACAAGCAAAGGCGCGGCAAAGCTCCAGGTGCCAAAGACAATGCGCAGCAGGTTGACTTCGTCAAAGCGCTGCTGCCCGTCGAGCACGCCGCGCAAAAGGCCGGTG
>CAJCIC010000102.1 GCA_903970185.1 Gammaproteobacteria bacterium | reverse complement strand
GACCCGGAGCGCTCGAAGTCGGCTACTTCGCCCAGCACCAGATCGAATCGCTTAGGCCCGACGACTCGCCGCTCGCGCACCTCGCGCGCATCGCGCCTGGCACGCGCGAGCAGGTGCTGCGCGACTACCTTGGTCGCTTTGCCTTCGGCGCAGACGCCGCGACGTCCCCGGTCGCGCCGTTTTCAGGCGGCGAGAAGGCACGGCTTGCACTCGCGCTGCTGATTTACCGGAAACCGAACCTGCTCCTGCTTGATGAGCCCACCAACCACCTCGATCTGGAAACGCGCGAGGCCCTGATCCGGGCGCTTGCCGAGTATGAAGGAACGATGGTGCTGGTCTCGCATGATCGCGCGTTGTTGCGGGCGACCACCGATCGCTTCTGGCTCGTTGCCAACGGCACGACGCAGGCATTCGAGGGCGATCTGGAAGACTACCGCGACTGGCTGCTCAACCGCGACAAGGCGTCGGCTGGCGACGCACCCCGGGCAGCGCCAGCGCCAGCCGCGAAAAGGAAGTCTGACACAAGCGCGGCACGGCGCGACAGCGCGCGCGCGCGCGAGGCGCTCGCCAATCAGCGTAAACCGGTCGAGTCGCGCCTGAAACGAATCGAGTCGCAACTGGCAAGGCTCAACGGCGAGCGCACGGTCATCAAGGAGCGCCTTGCGAATCCTGATCTGTCTGCGTCAGGCGATGGCAGCGTGGCAAAGCAACTGATGGCCGACGAAGCCTACCTGACGCGGGAGATCGACATGCTTGAAGAAGAGTGGCTGACGCAGCAGGCGGCACTCGAGCAGATCGGGGCGCTGTCGTGACCCGCAGCGCACCGCTTGCCGGCGTGCGTGTGCTCGATCTGACGCGGCTGCTGCCGGGACCGCTTGCCGGCCAGCACCTGGCCCACCTCGGTGCCGAAGTGATCAAGGTGGAAGACCGCCAGCTTGGTGACTACGGCCGCGAGCTCGGGGGCACGCACGGGGCGACGAGCCATTTTTTTCTCGGGCTCAATCGCAACAAGGCGTTCGTCGAGATCGACCTGAAAGACTCGCGCGAACACGCACAGTTCGTCGAACTGGTACGCCATGCCGACGTCGTCATTGAAGGCTTCAGGCCTGGCGTGATGAAGCGACTCGGGCTCGGATTTGACGAACTCGTGGCCATCAACAGTGCCATCGTGCTCTGTTCGATTACCGGATACGGACAGGATGGACCCCTCTCCGACGCAGCGGGGCACGACATCAACTACCTGTCGTATACCGGGGTGCTGCACCAGAATGCGACGCGCGATGGCGATTGTGCGATGGCGGGCTTGCAGATCGCGGACTTGCTTGGCGGCACGCAAGCGGCCGTCATCGGCATCCTCGCTGCGCTGTTTGATGCGCGTGCGAACAAGCGCGGGCGGCACGTCGATATCTCGATGACCGATGTCGTCTTCGCGCACAACGTCATGGCGATCGCCCACGTCAATGAATGCGGCGCGGCGGCATTGCCCGGGCAACAGCTGCTCACCGGCGGCGAGCCCTGCTACAACGTCTACCGCTGCGCCGACCAGCGTCTGATCGCAGTGGGCGCGCTCGAAGCCAAATTCTGGAAAACCTTTTGCGTGGCGCTAGGGCGCGACGATCTTGTCTCGTGCCACTGGAGCCAGGGGCAGGTTCCGGGCAGTGCCAAGGCGCGCGCCGTGACCGATCAAGTGGCGGCTTTGATCAGCGCACATGACCTCGCCTACTGGATCGACATGTTCGCGCCCCTGGACTGCTGCGTAAGCCCGATCCTGACCGCCAAGGAGGCCCTGTCGCATCCGCTTTTTGCAGCCCGTGACATGGTCGAGACCGTCGAGGGGGCGCTCGGCAAGAGCCTGGTGGCGGCGTTTCCGATCCGCTTCGTGGGCGAGAACCGGCCAAGGAGCACCGCGGCCAAGGCGCGCGGGGCAGACCAGGCGCTGCTCGGGCAATTCGTCAGCCGCTAGTTGCCGGGGCACGCGCATCGAGGATCGCGACAAGCACGCTGCAAGGAGCGATTTCGACCAAGCTCTTGGCAAGCGAGCCGCGCCACCAGCGCTCGGTCCACGTCGCCGATTTGCGATGACCCACGACGATCAGGTCGGCTTGCCACTCCTTGGCCACGCGCGCAATCTCGTCGACCGGCTCGCCAAAGGTCAGTTCACCCTGGCAGGTGAATCCGCGCGTGCGGATGCGCTCAATGCCTTCGTCGAGAATCTTGCGATAGCGATCCTTTTCAGCCTCGACAGTGTCTGTCGGGATGAATCCCTCGCCGACGTAAACCGGGGGCATGGCCGGCGTCACGGCAAGCAGCTTGATTTCGGCCTTGGTCAGGTTCGCCACGTCACCACACTCGATGAGCGCCCTGCCGCCCGAGACGGAGCCGTCAAATGCGAGCAGGATTCGGTTGTACATGGCACGCTCCGCAGTCTTTGGGACGTCTGCGCAATAGCGCAGTGCTGAGGGGCATCCTGCAAACTTTCCACGCGGCTGTCAACCGGCGCAATCCCGCGCCGGATCGGGCGCTCTACGGCGCTGGCGTCGTCGACGCCGTGTCGCTGCCGGTCAGCGCATTTTTGGCGAGCACCACCTTGTAGCGCTTTTTCAAACCCTCGAGGTAGGCGGAAAACTCGAGCTCGCCCACCTGTCGCGTCAACTGCGTGACGCGCGAAGTGTCTTGTGCCATCGAAGACGGCGTGGGCGGCTCGCTGACAATGCGATCGATACGGTAAATCGAATACGCACCGGTTGGCTCGGTGACGCCAACGAAAGCAGGCAGCTTGCTCGCGTCAGCCGAGAAAACCGCCTTGACGCTGGCCGCCGACATGCCTGCCGGATTGGAGCGGGCGATGATTTTGGGCTGGGAAAACCCGGCCTCGTCGGCATGGGCCTGCAGTGCCTTGAGGCGCGCCGCGCCGGCATCAGCAGCAAGTTTCCTGGCGGCCTCGTCGGTGAGCCTGGCGCTGATTGCATCCTTGACGTCATCGAAGGCGCGCATGCCTGGAGGATGGTCGGCAGTCACCCGCGCAGAGACCAGCACATTGGGCGAAACTTCGATGGCGGCAGTGTTGTGCTTGCCATGCAGGACATCGGCAGAAAACAGCGCCTCGATGACGCGCGGGTTGAAGACCGGCGCCGGATTCTTGGGATTGGCCGTGCGCGCTATGCCGTCCGCAGTCTTGGGCGCAAGACCAAACTTGTCGATCACGGCCTTTAAGCTATCGGCCTGGTCATACACCAGATTGGAAAATTCTTCGGCCGCCTGGGGAAACGCCGCGGCCAGCTTCTGCTTCCTGATTTCCGCCTCGATTTCGGGACGCGCTTCATCGATCGTACGCACCGAACCCGGGCGATCGCCGGTCAGCATGATGATGTGGTAGCCAAACTCGGTCTCGACCAGGTCGCTGATTTCGTTGGGCTTCAACGCGAAAAGCGCATCGGAAAACGGCTTCACATAATTGGCCGCCGGTGCGTAGTCCAGATCGCCGCCGCGTTCGGCCGAGCCCGGATCCTCGGAAAACTTCTTGGCCAGCGCTGCAAAATCCGCCGGATTGGCGCGCACCTTGGCAAGGATATCCTGCGCCTTGGCCTTGGCCTTCTCGCGATCTGCAGGGGAGGCATCCTTTGCCGCGGCAATCAGGATGTGGCTCGCGCGGCGCTGCTCGGGGACAACAAAACGAGCCTGGTTCTCCGGTGCCTTGTAGTACGCCGCGATCTCCTCGGGAGTCACCTTGATCTGTGCCAGCACGGCATCCTGATCGAGCACGACGTACTGCACGCTCAAGGTTTCAGGCACCGCGAATTCCGAGCGATGGCTTTGGTAGTAGGCCTTGGCGGCGCCCTCGGGAAGCACCACCTTCGATGCGAATTCAGCGGGCGCAAAGGCCAGCACGGCAACTTCGCGCTGCTGGTTCAAAAGCTGGTTGAGGCGATTCATTGCCGCGACCGGAAGCATCGCCGACTGCGGAATCGGTTCGGTCAGTTCGCGCATCAGGAGCTGATCGCGCGTTTCGTTAAAGAGCTTGTCGCGCGTGAGTCCAACCTGGGCAAGAAGCGCGTCGTAGGCGGCGACATCAAGCGTGCCGTCGGCCTTGTAGAGATTGCGAATTGCCGGAATCTTCCGGATTTCATCGGAAACCGCATCCGGGCTCGCCGCGAGCCTCATCTTGATCATCGCGATCTGCAAGGTGCGCTGCGCGATCAGAGTATCGAGTGCCTGCTTGCGGGCTTCGGGCGTGTCAAACATCTTTGGATCAAACGACGGGCCGAGCATGTCCTGCATGCGCGCCATCTGCGCGCGTTGCGCCTCATCGAATTCCTGCTGGGTAATGGCCTGGCCAGCAACCGTCGCCAAGCTGCCGTCATTCGAAGTAAAGCGATTGAATCCCTGCACGCCGAAAAAGGCGAAGGATGGCATGATCAGCAACAGCAGGAGCCCTTGCATCAAACGCTGATGAGTGCGAACAAATTCGAACATTCTGAAACCTCGGACCGGCCCTTGGCCGGCCTAAAAAAAAGGGCGAACTTTCGTTCGCCCTCTTTCATTTTGGCGGAGTGGACGGGGCTCGAACCCGCGACCCCCGGCGTGACAGGCCGGTATTCTAACCAACTGAACTACCACTCCAAATTCTGTCATCCCGGCCGCGCGACTGGTGGGTGCTGAGAGGCTCGAACTCCCGACCTACGCCTTGTAAGGGCGCCGCTCTACCAACTGAGCTAAGCACCCGCGCGAAGAACAGCAAGGAGCCTGGGCGTACAAATTTCCGAAGCGCATCAAGACACCGGAAAGCCCGCTAGTTTACAGCATCCTTGAGGGCTTTACCAGCCTTGAACTTGGGCACCTTCGCTGCCTTGATCTTGATCGGCTCATTGGTACGGGGATTTCTTCCAATGCGCGCCGCGCGCTTGCCAACCGAAAAAGTTCCGAAGCCCACCACCGTCACGGTGCCACCTTTTTTCAACGTGGTCTTCACTGCACCGACCATCGATTCAAGGGCACGCCCTGCTGCCGCCTTGGAGATGTCCGCGGTCTTCGCGATGTGGTCGATGAGTTCTGTCTTGTTCACTAATATCCCCTCAAAAATGGACCGGCCGGGCGCTCGCAAATCAATATTTATTGCTCGATCGAGCCGCGCTTTCTGTTTGCCTAGAAGGTTATTAGAGCAATCTGCGAAGCATGGTGTCAAGCGCTTTCACCGGCGCTCAAATGCGCGCGCGCATCGATGATGCAGCGTTAGTCTTTCAAGATAAGCACTTAAGGGCACATCCTCATGCCCAAGGTGATGCGACACCGATTGGCAGTGCCTGACACGCTATGCAAAAACGCCACGCACCCCGTGTGAGATGCATGGCGGATTTGGCTTAGTGCTTGACGAGTCCGTGATCGACAGGTGGCGTTTCCGTCGTGACCAAGGCAGTCGCTGCCGGCTCTTCGTCGGCGAGTGGCACCGGCTTGGATTGCAGCGCGATCTCGAGCACGCGATCGATCCATTTGACGGGAATGATCTCGAGCTTGTTCTTGACGTTATCCGGAATCTCGGCGAGATCCTTGACATTTTCCTCAGGGATCAAGACCGTCTTGATGCCGCCGCGGTGTGCTGCGAGCAGCTTTTCCTTCAGCCCGCCAATCGGCAGCACTTCACCACGCAAGGTGATCTCGCCCGTCATGGCAACGTCAGCGCGGACCGGAATACGGGTCAAGGCCGAGACGATCGCCGTCGTGATGGCGATGCCCGCAGAAGGGCCGTCTTTGGGCGTTGCCCCTTCAGGCGCGTGGACATGGATGTCACGCTTCTCCCAGTGCTCATCGGTTACACCGAGCTGGCGCGAGCGGGATCTTGCAACCGATCGCGCTGCCTCGACCGATTCCTTCATGACATCGCCAAGCGATCCGGTGCGCTGGATCGTGCCCTTGCCTGGCATGGTCACGACTTCAATGGTCAGAAGATCGCCCCCGACCTCCGTCCAGGCAAGACCATTGACCTGGCCGATCTGGTTGTCCTTTTCGGCCATGCCAAAGGTGAAGCGCCGCACACCCAGGAACTTGTCCAGGTTGCGCGCCGAGACCGTGACCTTGGTGTCCTGCTTTTTGAGCAGAAGCATCTTCACCACCTTGCGGCAGATCTTGGAGATTTCCCGCTCGAGCGAACGCACGCCGGCTTCACGCGTGTAGTAGCGAATGATGTCGCGAATTGCGCTCTCGGCGATCGACAGCTCGCCAGCCACGACGCCATTGTTCTTCAACTGCTTGGGCAGCAGGTAACGTTGCGCGATGGAAAGTTTCTCGTCTTCGGTATAGCCCGAAAGCCGGATGATCTCCATGCGGTCCATCAGTGCCGGCGGAATGTTGAACGAATTCGAGGTGGCCACAAACATCACGTCAGACAGATCGAAATCGACTTCGACGTAGTGATCCTGGAAGGTATGGTTCTGTTCAGGATCGAGGACCTCAAGCAGTGCAGATGCCGGGTCGCCGCGAAAGTCCTGCCCCATCTTGTCGACTTCGTCGAGCAGGAACAAGGGATTGCGAACGCCGACCTTCGACAGGCTTTGCAGGATCTTGCCCGGCATCGAGCCGATGTAGGTCCTCCTGTGTCCCCGGATTTCCGCCTCGTCGCGAACGCCGCCCAAAGCCATGCGCACAAACTTGCGGTTGGTCGCGCGCGCGATCGACTGGCCAAGGCTTGTCTTGCCAACCCCAGGTGGGCCAACCAGGCAAAGGATCGGCGCCTTGACCTTTTCAACGCGCTGCTGGACCGCGAGATACTCAAGAATCCGGTCCTTGACCTTCTCAAGGCCGAAGTGATCTTCCTCGAGCACGCGCTCGGCCACCGACAGGTCGTTGGTCACCTTGCTCTTCTTGCGCCACGGCAGATTGACAATCACGTCGAGGTAATTGCGCACGACCGTGGCTTCAGCTGACATTGGCGACATCATCTTCAGTTTCTTCAGCTCGGCCTCGGCCTTGGTGCGTGCCTCCTTGGGCATGCGTGCCGCCTTGATCTTCTTTTCGAGCTCCTCGATGTCCGCGCCGTCCTCGCCCTCGCCCAATTCCTTCTGGATCGCCTTGACCTGTTCGTTCAGGTAGTACTCGCGCTGACTCTTTTCCATCTGGCGCTTGACGCGTCCACGGATGCGCTTTTCGACCTGAAGAATGTCGAGTTCGGTCTCAAGCTGGGTGAGCAGATGTTCAAGCCGCTCGGAAACCTTGAACATTTCCAGCACCGCCTGCTTTTGCTCGAGCTTGAGCGGCAAATGCGCGGCGATCGTGTCAGCCAGGCGCCCTGCCTCATCGATGCCTGACAACGACGTCAGTATTTCCGGCGGAATCTTCTTGTTGAGTTTCACGTACTGGTCGAACTGCTGCACGATGGCGCGGCGCATCGCCTCGAGTTCGGCGTTTTGCTCGGTGTCGGGCTTGACCGGGGTCAGCTCGCAGACGAAATGGGATTCGAGTTCCTCGATCTGGTGAATCCGGGCGCGCTGCGCCCCTTCGACCAGGACCTTCACCGTGCCGTCGGGCAATTTGAGCATCTGCAGGATGTTCGAGACACAACCGATCTCGTAGATATCCTCGGCCGATGGCTCGTCCTTGGACGCCGTTTTCTGGGCGACCAGCATGATGCTCTTTCCGCTCTCCATCGCGGTTTCGAGCGCCTTGATCGATTTCGGACGTCCGACAAAAAGCGGGATGACCATATGGGGGAACACCACCACGTCGCGCAGGGGCAAAAGCGGCAACTGGATGCGCTCGGAGGGAAGTACGGTGGTTGATGACATGTGTTTTACCTTTTACATCGACCTGCTGAATATTGACGCCACCTGTTGGATTACAAGGACCCTAATGCCGCAATGAGCAAAAGCCGCTCACGCCTCATGCATGAACGGCTTTTCGATTGAAGCCGGGATTTCCAGGTCGGCCTTGAAGGCAACTCTGTGTGAATACGAACGCCGAATTCAGTTCGAACCCGATACCTTGGGCTGCTCACCGTAGATCAGGAGCGGCTTGGCATCGCCTACGATCTGGTTTTCGTCAATGACAACCTTGGCCACGCCTTTTTGGCTTGGCAATTCAAACATCACATCAAGCAGTGCATGTTCCAGCATCGAGCGCAGCCCGCGCGCGCCGGTCTTGCGCTTTAGCGCCTTGCGGGCGATCGCCTGCAGCGCCGCCGGCCTGATTTCAAGTTCGACACCCTCCATTGCCAGCAGCTTCTGGTACTGCTTGACCAGCGCGTTCTTGGGCTCGATGAGGATTTCGATCAAGGCCTCCTCGTTCAATTCGTTAAGCGTCGCCACCACCGGCAGCCGGCCGACCAGTTCCGGAATCAGGCCGAACTTGATCAGATCCTCGGGTTCGACCTCACGCAAGACGTCGCCCACCGACCGGTCGATCTGGCTCTTGACCTCGGCGCTAAATCCGATCCCGCTCTTCTCGGAGCGGTTGCGAATGACTTTTTCCAGCCCGTCGAACGCGCCACCGCAGATGAACAGGATATTGGTGGTGTCGATCTGGACGAAATCCTGGTTCGGATGCTTGCGGCCGCCCTGCGGCGGCACCGATGCCATCGTTCCTTCAACCAGTTTCAAAAGCGCCTGCTGCACGCCTTCGCCGCTGACATCGCGGGTGATTGACGGGTTGTCGGATTTGCGCGAGATCTTGTCGATCTCATCGATATAGACAATTCCCTTTTGCGCCTTCTCAACCTCGTAGTTGCAGTTCTGAAGGAGCTTCTGGATGATGTTTTCGACGTCCTCGCCGACGTAGCCGGCTTCGGTCAGGGTGGTTGCGTCGGCGATGACGAAAGGCACGTTCAGAAGACGCGCCAGCGTCTGCGCAAGCAGGGTCTTGCCTGAGCCCGTCGGCCCAACCAGCAATATGTTGCTCTTGGCCAGCTCGACGTCGTCCTTGCGCGACATGTGCTTCAGGCGCTTGTAATGGTTGTACACGGCAACGCTCAGGATGCGCTTTGCGGTGTACTGACCGATCACATACTGATCCAGGATCTCGCAGATCTCAAGCGGGGTTGGCAGGTCGGACTTGACCGCACCTGGAGCGGCATCGCTTTGTGCCGCCTCATCGCGAATGATGTCGTTACAGAGGTCGATGCATTCATCGCAGATGAACACCGACGGACCGGCGATGAGTTTTTTGACCTCGTGCTGGCTCTTGCCACAAAAAGAGCAGTAGAGAAGCTTTTCGCCGCTCGAACTTTTTTTCTCCGACATCCCGAGGTGTCCCTAATGCCTTATCCCGACAATACCAATATACCTGCTTTGCCGGGCAATTGCTCGAAGCGCACCGCCCGCCTCCCGCACCGTGTGGATACTGCGCAACGCGCCTAGGCTGCGACCTCGGCGTGGCGGTTCTGCAGCACCCGGTCGATCAA